>JAAWLY010000031.1 GCA_022798155.1 Lawsonibacter sp.
GGGGTCGTTGAGGCTCATGATCCGGGCCCCCACTTTGGGGATGTGGGGGGCGGGGACCTTGAACACGTCGCCGTAAATGCCGTTGAACCGCTCGGCGATATCCCGGCAGATCTCCACATGCTGCTTCTGGTCCTCCCCTACGGGGACAAAGTCAGGCTGATAGAGCAGGATATCCGCCGCCATCAGGGCGGGGTAAGTGAACAGTCCGGCGTTGATGTTGTCCTTGTGCTTGGCGGCCTTGTCCTTGAACTGGGTCATGCGGCTCAGCTCGCCAAACATGGTGTAGCAGTCCAGCACCCAGCCCAGCTGGGCGTGGGCGGGGACGTGGGACTGGATGAAGAGGGTGCACTTATCCGGGTCCAGGCCGCAGGCGATGTACTGGGCCACCTGGGTAAGCACCCGGCGGCGCAGCTGGGCCGGGTCCTGGCGCACTGTGATGGTGTGCAGGTCGGCCATGAAAAAGTAGCAGTCGAACTCCTCAATCATCTCCGGCCAGTGGCGCAGGGGGCCCAGATAGTTGCCCAGGTGCAGGTCGCCGCTGGGCTGGATGCCGGAGAGCATGACTTTTTTTTCGTCCATGTGTTTTGCTCCTTTGCGTTTGGGCGCTTTGCCAGCACCCATATAATATCACTATATTGTACCACCAATGGGAGAGAAAGGCAACAAAAATTGCGGTTGCGGGGTGGGATAATGTGTGATACAATTATTATATCAATAACGATGGGAGGTAGGGGAATGAAAAAGAGATGGATGCAGGCGGCGGCGGTGTTTGCCTTTTTCGGTGTGCTGGTCCTGTGCGTCTGGTTTGCTGACATGCGGATCAGCTATACTGTCCAGGTGGACAACAGCAATCTGGAGGAGCGCGCCCTCCAATTTTTGAACCAGGGCAGAGAAGCGCCAGCCCAAGGGGAGATTCGGCTCTATGACCAGGTGGACCTGGGGAAGGAGCGGTATGTGCTCATGGAGTACATACAGGCCGTCGAGCCCCAGTTGGGCAGGATCAAATTGGAAAAGGGGCTGAATGGCCGGTATAAGATCGTTGGCATCGGCTATGGCGGCGGAAATTTCCGGGAAGGCGTTGAGGAGAACGGGAAAGAAAAATATTACCTCTTTGGCGGACGCAACACTTATTTTGGAATTGCGGAAATCAAGGCTGTGCTGGACGGCAGGGAGTATATCCTGGATGTCCCGGAGGGCGATCATTTCCTGATCGGTACTGAGGTTGCCCCCACCACAGAGGACAACCACTGTGATTTTGAAAAGCTGGCGTTTTATAACGGCAGCGGAGAGGATATCACAGCTCAGATTCCATGGAATTAGGGCTTGTTTGAAACATGTCAAAACGCCCAAACGGCGTTTAGGAGAAAACCGCCATGCCTTGGTATGTCTATATCCTCCGCTGCGGGGACGGCACGCTGTACACCGGAATCACCGACGACGTCCCCCGCCGCCTGGCCGCCCACCGCTCGGGAAAGGGGGCCAAATACACCCGGGGGAGAGGCCCCCTGGAACTGGTGTATCAGGAGCAGGTCCCCAACAAGTCCGCCGCGCTAAAACGGGAAATTGCCATCAAGAAGCTGACGCGGCGGGAGAAGGAGCGGCTGATTGAACGCACCCAAAAGGCCCATTAGCCAAAGGAGCCTTTTTAGCGCAAAACCAGGACCGTCCGCGAAATACGGACGGTCCTGCAATTTTATTCGTTGTTGGGAAATACGGTCATACGCTCATTGATATATAACGTATAGCCGTCATAAATGGAGGGCGGGGGCACAGAGTCCAGGTAGGGATTGGGCGGAAGGGGCTGGGCGTACTCGATGGTGACGGTATCGCCCACGTTCAGAGTGACCACCTCCCGGTTCTGTGCGGCGGAGATGGAGTAGAAAACCTTCTCGCCCTGGAGGCGGAGGAAGTAATAGGAGTTGCCCTCGATAACGGCGGTGCGAATTTCGGTTACCTGCCCTTTCGCCTCAGTCTGGGGCAGCAGCTCCACCTGGGTAACCCCCTTGTCGGTGAGCATCTGGATATAGCTCTGCTCGCAGGCGGAGACAGTAGTCCCGGTGGCCACGATCTGGTACTGGGCCACGTTGACCATGGCGTAGGTTTTCACCAGGTTGGTGGCGTCCTTCAAGGGAATGAAGTAGGTGGGCTCGCCGGAGATGTTCAGCAGCAGGGGGAAGGTGGAGTTGTACCCCAGGTCCTGGACCACGCCCTCGGCGGAGGCCCGGGCGGCTGCCTCCGTGGCGCCGGGAGCGGTGTAGAAGTGGGTCTCCTTGGTGCGCTGGTTGGTGAGCAAAAAGCCCAGGTTGGACTGGTCAGCGTTGGCGGAGGTGACGCCGGTGTACATATACACATCGTCGTTCATGGCGATGTAGTTGTAGCCGTCGGTGGTCTGGGTCACGTCCTTCTGGCCCAAAACGGAGTTGATAAAGCCGTGAATCAGGGTACCGTAGTAGTCATACTGCTGCATGATGAGCTCCGGGACGTAGAGGGTGTCCACCCAGTTGGGGACCTCCTCGTGGTACTGGCATTCGCCGGTGACGGCGTCCACCAGCACGGCGCCCTGGATGTCCACGCCGCCGAACAGGCCGATGCGTTTGACTACCCGAGGGGCGATCCAATAGGGGTGGCCCTCCTCGTTGATCTCAAACTCTGGTGTGGCAAACATCATGGTGGGGTACTGGAAGCGCAAGTGGCGCAGGATGTTCCGGTTCAGCGGCTCGGAGAAGGAGTACTTCATCCCTTCGGTCAGCCGGGTGACGGTGGCCTCCTGGGTGACCATGTCCACCACCACGTAGGCGGGCAGGCCGCTGCCCCGGTTGGTGAACCACTTGATCAGGTCGGCGTAGGCGATGGGGGCCACCCGGACGGGCCGACCCTGGTAGTTGATCTGGGTGGAGTCGCCGGAGTACTCAAACTGGCTGACCATGTCGCTGAGGGTGCCCATCTGCCGGTCGCCCAAAAATTCGGCGGAGGAGCGGTCCAGGGTGGGGATCTCGTTGAAGGAGATCTGGGCCACGTCGGCGGCGAAGTCGCCGGTCTGAACGGTGAGCAGCTCCCGGTATGCGGCGGCCCGGAAGATGGGCAGGGAGATGATCTGCCCCACCAGGGCCACCGCGATGATGGCCACAAAGAGGATCAGCACGGGCAGGCAGCTCTTCCGGACAAACTGGAGCCACTCCTTGACCTTCTCCCTGGGGGTGCGCACCACGGCGTCTGTTTTAGTTACGGGAGCGGCCAGAAAAAATACCGAGATAGAGTAGACGACGCACAGGATGGCCAGGAAACTGTAGAAGTCGCCGGACTGGGGGTTAATAGCGGGGAGAGACACATAGAAGTAAGCAAAGCCCACCGCGGCGGTAATCAGCAGGCTGACCAGCAGCCGCCCCACAGGGCCTAAGGGCTTTCTGAGTTTGGATGTTTGTTTTTTCAATGTGGAGGCTCCTCTCTGTTGGGAAGAATATACCTGTTAGTTTACACGCTTTTTCCCAAAAAAGCAAGGAACACAAGATTAAATTTTGACGCGGCCGGGGAAAGGATACCCCTGTTGATTTTTCCGCCAGACCGCATTATAATACAAAAGGATTTTTGCCCATGGGGCGAAAGGGTGAGGTTATATGGCGATAATCGGCATTGATCTGGGCACCACCAACAGCCTGGCGGCGGTGTGGCGCAACGGAAAAAGCGAGCTGATTCCCAACAGCTTGGGGGAATATCTCACCCCCAGCGTGGTCAGCGTGGACGACGACGGCTCAATCCTGGTGGGGGCGGCGGCCCGGGACCGGCTTATTTCCCATCCAGAGCGCACCGCCGCCTGTTTTAAACGGAATATGGGCACCAGCCGCCGGTATGAGCTGGGGGGGAGGGTCTTCACAGCGGAGGAGCTGTCTTCCTTTGTACTGCGCCGCCTGCGGGAGGACGCGGAGAGCTACCTGGGCGAGGTGGTGGACGAGGCGGTGGTCAGCGTGCCCGCCTACTTCGCCGAGGCCCAGCGCTCCGCCACCAAGCGGGCGGGGGCTCTGGCCGGACTGACGGTGGAGCGGCTGATAAACGAGCCCTCCGCCGCCGCGGTGGCTGGCCACATCGGCGAGGGGGAGGAGGACAAGGTGTGCCTGGTATTCGACTTTGGCGGCGGCACCCTGGACGTGTCCCTGGTGGAGCGGTTTGAAAATGTGGTCAGCGTCACCGCCGTCAGCGGCGACAACTATCTGGGGGGCCGGGACTTTGACGAGCTCATCGCCCGGGGGTTCTGCCAGGACTGCGGCCTCAGCTTCGACAGCCTGTCCCGCCAGCGGCAGGAGACCCTCATTCGCCAGGCGGAGACCTGCAAGATGGCTCTCACCAGCCAGGAGCCGGTAATCATGGCGGTATCTGACGAGGAGATTTCCGCCTCTCTGGCTCTGACCCACGAGTGGGTCATCCGAAAGAGCAGCTCCCTGTTCCAGCGGATGCTGGCCCCGGTGCGGAAGGTGTTTATGGACGCCGGCGTGGGGGCGAATGAGCTGGACGAGCTGGTGATGGTGGGGGGCTCCAGCCATATGCCGGCGGTGCGCCGCTACATCGCCAGGGCGCTGGACAAAGAGCCCGCTGCCGGGACCCGGCCTGATACCGCCATCGCCATCGGGGCGGGTATCTGTTCGGGCATGAAGGCCCGGGCCAGCGACCTGCGGGAGCTGGTGCTTACCGACGTGTGCCCCTTCACCCTGGGGGTGAATGTGCTCAACCGGGCGGAGGAGAGCCGGGACCTGATGTCCCCCATCATCGAGCGCAACAGCGTGCTGCCCACCAGCAAAGAGGGCACCTACTACACCGCCCGGGACAACCAGCGCTCCCTGGACATCAAGGTGTATCAGGGGGAAAACCGCTACTGTGCCGACAACACCTACCTGGGCCATGTGGAGATTGCCGTGCCTCCCGCCCCACAGGGGGAGCAATACGTTAAAGTGCGCTTTACTTACGACATCAACGGCCTGCTGGAGGTAGACGTGGTGGCCAAGGACGGCCAGAGCGGCCGGCTGGTCCTACAGGGCTCCGGTATGACCGGGGAGGAGGTGGAGCAGCGGCTGAAGGAGCTGGAGAAGCTGAAGCTGCACCCCAGAGACCAGGAGGGGCCCCGTACCCTCATCGCCCGGGGGGAGCGGCTGTACGCCATGACGGTGGGCCAGCTGCGGGACCAGGTGGCCGCCATGCTGGACTGGTATCAAATGCAGCTGTCCACCCAGGAGAATCTGCGCATCGCCAAGGCCAGCCGCCGGGTGTCCGCCTTCTTTGACCAGGCGGAGGCCTACGTGGGGCTGGAGGACCTGCCCCCGCTGGACCTGGACCCCCTGGCGGACGAGGACGAGGAGGAGGAGCGCTCATGAGCTGGCCCTGGAGTCAGCTTGGCCTGCCCGGCCCCTCTGAGCTGCCGGAGATTCGCCGGGCCTACGCCGAAAGGCTGAAGACCACCCACCCGGAGGAGGACCCGGAGGGCTTCCAGCGCCTCCACTCCGCCTATCAGCTGGCCAGCCGTATGGCCCGGCAAAAAAAGCGTCAGACGGGGCCAGTCCCCATACCTCAGACCGAGAGCCCGTCCTGGCTGAAGGAGAAGCCCCGGGAGGAGGGCTTCGACTTTGACCAGCTGCTCCAGGATGGAGACGAAGCCCCCCGCCGCCCCCGGGCGGAGGAAGGGGAGCGGGATTTCGACTTTGACCAGCTGCTCCAAGACGAGGACGAGGACCCCCGCCAACCTCCGGAGGAGGAGCAGGACTTTGACTTTGAGCGCCTTTTTGCTGAGGGTGAGGCCGAGCGGGCGGAGGAGCGCCGCCGCCGGGGCGAGGAGCGGCGGCGGGCCCAGGCGCAGATGCGGGCCTGGGCGAGAGAGCGCCAAAAAGCCAAGGAGTGGACCCAAAGGCGGGAGCAGTGGCAGCGCCAGGAGGAGCAAAATACCTATGATCAGGAGCGCCGGGACCAGTTCAGCCGGGAGGAGGAGCGCTGGCAGAACACCGAGACCATCCTCCACACCCTGGAGATGCTCTGGAACGCCCAGGCCCCGCTGGAGGAGTGGGAAAAATTCTTTGCCAGCCCGCTGTTCCAGCAGAGCAAAGGCAGCCTGGACCTGATCTTCGGCCTGGAGGACTTTGTCGGCACCGGAAAGCTGTCCCAGGGGGCCCGCCGGGCCCTGTTCCTGGCCTACAAAATGGACCAGGGGACGCTCTCCCGGCCCGAGCTGCGGCCCCTATACCAGATGCTCCTCCCCGCCTGGAAATCGGGGGAGCAGGACAAGCGCCAGCAGAAGCTGTACAAGATTAGGACCTACGCCGCCGGTATTCTGCTGGGCCCTGTGGCCCTGCTGCTTCTGGCTTCCGGTGGATTTTTGGCCATCGGCCTTCTGCTGCTGGCTGCCGCCGTCACCCTGGTCAGGCTGACCCTTAAAGACCCGGACCACCCCGGCAGGAAATGGGCCGCGCTCTGGCTTCTGGCCCTGGGCGCTTTTACCTATGTGTGCTATGACCGGGGGTGGGGGATGAAGCTGCCCCTGTCCATTTTGGCTGTGGGCGCGGGGTGTGTGATGATCCGGGGGGTGCTCCGTCTGGGCCGCCAGGAGCGGCAGGCCAGGGGGATGCCCCGGAACAAGCGGGATGAGCGGTGGATTGTGGCAGTGATGGCGGTCTGCCTGATTGTGGGGCTGGCCATGCTCTTTATCCCCGAGCTGAGAGCCGGGCTGGGTTCGTTCCCCCTGCCCCAGGACCCCAGAGCGCAGGTGTGCCGCTATCTGGAGCTGGATTATGGCGAGAAGTTCCATTCCCTGTATACCAAGGACAGCCCCCGCTTCGACAACGTGTTCGCTCCGAAGGACAGCCAGACAAAGCTGTTTCTGGCCGGGCCGGACGGGGACCGGGCAGTCCGGGAGGGCAAGCTGGGCTATACCACCAACTACCCCGAGATGATGGTGCTGTGGAGCTTGAAGGATTTTGCCGCCGCCCACAGCCTTCGGGGGGTGGACACCATGGACCGGAACCAGAACCTGGAGAGCTGGAGCACCTGCGGCGTCTACCTGATTGTGCTGCCCCGCTACGGGGCGGGGGAGACCATCACCGATTTAGGGGAGCTGCTGGAGCAGATGGCGGAAGAGGACTGGTATCGGGTGCGCACCCCTGAATTTAAGGTGGTGCTGTGCAGCGAACAGATGGAGGAGGGCCGGATGATTCTCCAGGAGTATCAGCCTTCCCAAGGGGCGTTTGACGTCGGAGAGGTCCGGGCGCTGTATGAGGAGTCCTTCGGCCACGCCTGCTGCGGCCAGCTGCTGAAGGAGCTGGAGCTGGACCGGGACTTTGTCCACGGGGGAGAGGAGCGCTACACCCTGACCAACCAGGGGATGGCCCAGTGCAAAGGGGAGAACTGCTTCCTGCTCTACGGTCTGGACAGCGGAGGCGGGGTGGCCATGGAGTACTACGTCAGCACCGACAGCGGCTCCATCTTCTGTGTGCCCGGCGGCTTCTGGGAGAGCGGCGGTACCGATGGCGACATTCAGTTCTACCGGATGGTAAATCAAAACGGAAATGGGGGCTTTACTACCCTCTATTACCCCTGGATCACCGTTTCTTAAAAGAAGTATTGCAGCGGGACCTGTCGGCGGGTCCCGCTGCAATTTTTGGGAAAACCACGAAAATATGAACGTCAAAACGACGAAAGCTGCTCCCTGGCAGACTATTGCTTTAGCGTATTAAACAAACTTGCAATTTGCAAGTGAAATTACATTGACTTGCAAAAATAAACGTGGTAAGGTGGTAATAATCCGAACCAGGAGAGGCTGGAAGCAGGATTTGACAAAATATCTTTCGGGAGGAACCATGTTATGAGCATTCAGAATGAATATTTAAACGACCTGATGGAGCGCGTTGTCAAGCGCGACCCCGGCGAGCTGGAATTTCACCAGACGGTGCGGGAGGTGCTCACCTCCCTGGCCCCTGTGGTAGACGCCCGCCCCGAGCTGATTCGCGAGGGCGTGATGGACTGCCTGGTGGAGCCGGAGCGGACCATTAAGTTCCGGGTGCCCTGGGAGGACGACAAGGGCAATATCCACGTTAACCGGGGCTTCCGGGTGCAGTTTAACAGCGCCATCGGCCCCTACAAGGGCGGCCTGCGCTTCCACCCCTCTGTCAACGAAAGCATCATCAAGTTCCTGGGCTTTGAGCAGACCTTTAAAAACAGCCTGACCGGCCTGCCCATCGGCGGCGGCAAGGGCGGCTCCGACTTTGACCCCCACGGCAAGTCCGAGACCGAGGTCATGCGGTTTTGCCAGTCCTTTATGAACGAGCTGTTTAAATATATCGGCCCCGACACTGACGTGCCCGCCGGCGACATCGGCGTGGGCGCCCGGGAGATCGGTTACCTGTTCGGCCAGTACAAGCGGCTGCGCAACGAGTTTACCGGCGTGCTTACCGGCAAGGGCCTGACCTACGGCGGCTCCCTGGCCCGGAAGGAGGCCACCGGCTACGGCCTGTGCTACTTCGCCGACTGCCTGCTGAAGGACGCGGGCAAGGGCTTCGAAGGCTCCACCGTGGTGGTGTCCGGCTCGGGCAACGTGGCCATCTACGCCTGCGACAAGGCCACCCAGCTGGGAGGCAAGGTGGTTGCCATGTCCGACTCCAACGGCTATATCTACGACAAGGACGGCATCGACCTGGACCTCATCAAGCAGATCAAAGAGGTGGAGCGGGCCCGCATCAAGGTGTACGCTGAGCGCAAGCCCGGGGCGGAGTACCACGAGGGCTGCGTGAACATCTGGAATGTCCCCTGCGACATCGCCCTGCCCTGCGCCACCCAGAACGAGCTGCCCCTGGAAGGGGCCAAGGCCTTGATGAAGAACGGCTGCTTTGCCGTGGTAGAGGGCTCCAACATGCCCTCCACCCCCGAGGCCATGGACGCGCTCCAGGAGGCCGGCATCCTCTTTGCCCCCTCCAAAGCTGCCAACGCCGGCGGCGTGGCCGTGTCCGCCCTGGAGATGAGCCAGAACTCCATGCGTTTCTCCTGGAGTTTCGAGGAGGTGGACGACCGCCTGAAGACCATTATGACCGACCTGTATCACAACGCCGCCAACGCCGCCGCCCAATACGGCATGGCCGGCAACCTGGTGGCGGGGGCCAATATCGCCGGCTTCCTGAAGGTGGCCGACTCCATGCTGGCCTACGGCCTGGTGTAAGGGGGGAGCTGTATGAATAACTACGCGGCCCGCGTGCTGGAGCGGCTTCGCCAGAAGTATCCCAGCGAAACGGAGTACCTCCAATCCGTCCAGACCTGGCTGGAGATGATCGACCCCGCTCTGGATGACCCCCGCTATGAGAAGCTGGACCTGCTCACCCGCATGGTGGAGCCCGAGCGGATGGTTACCTTCCTGGTGCCCTGGGTGGACGACCAGGGGAAGGCCCACACCAACCACGGCTACCGGGTGCAGTTCAACAGCGCCATCGGCCCCTATAAGGGCGGCCTGCGCTTCCACCCCTCGGTGAACGAGAGCGTGGTCAAGTTCCTGGGCTTTGAGCAGACCTATAAAAACGCCCTCACCGGTCTGCCCATCGGCGGCGCCTCCGGCGGATCCGACTTCGACCCCCGGGGCAAGTCCGACCGGGAGATCATGCGTTTCTGCCAGTCTTTTATGAACTCCCTGTACCGCTATATCGGCGCTGACACCGACATCCCCGCCGGCGACATCGGCGTGGGCGCCAAGGAGATCGGCTACCTGTACGGCCAGTACAAGCGCCTGCTGAGCAAGGCGGAGAGCTCCGCCCTGACGGGCAAGGGTCTGACCTACGGCGGCAGCAAGGTCCGTCTGGAGGCCGCCGGCTCGGGCACCGTCTACTTCCTGGACCGGATGGTGACCAGCCACGGTGACACCCTGGCCGGCAAGACCATCGCCGTGTCCGGCTTTGGCAACATGTCTTGGGGCGTGTGCCGCAAGGCGGCCCAGCTGGGGGCCAAGGTGGTCACCCTCTCCGGCCCCGACGGCTATGTCTACGACCCCGAGGGCATCACCTCCCAGGAGAAACTGGACTATCTGCTGGAGATGCGCTCCAACGGCTCCGACCGGGTTTCCGCCTACGCCCGCAAGTTCGGCGTGGAGTTCTTCCCGGGCAAGAAACCCTGGGAGGTCAAAACCGACGTGGTGATTCCCTGCGCCACCCAGAACGAGCTGGACGTGGAGGACGCCATCTGCATCCTGGCCAACGATGTGCACTACTACGTGGAGGGTGCCAACATGCCCGCTACCGCCGAGGCGCTGAAGCTGCTGCGCCTCAGACCCAAGGTCCTCACTGCCGGCGCCAAGGCCTCCGGCTCCGGCGGCGTGGCCGTGTCCGCCCTGGAGATGGCCCAGAACTCCATCCGCTACAACTGGTCCCGGGCCGAGGTGGACGACAAGCTGCGCCAGATCATGAGCTCCATCTACGACGCCTCCGCCGACGCGGCCAACCAGTACGGCCTGGGGGATGACCTGATTGCCGGCAACGACATCGCCGCCTTCAAGAAGATCTCTGAAGCTATGATTGCACAGGGAATGTAAAGGTAAATAGCATTACAGCAGGACATGCCGGTTGGCGTGTCCTGCTGTATATCCGCGTAAGCCGGCAAAGGGCCAAAAATCCATCGAAAACAGTCTGACGATAAAAAATTTAGGACCCGCTCAGCCCGTATGAAAGACCGCCCCCCGGAGATACTGGAATTACAGTTATCCGGGTGGGAGGTTTCATCAGTCATGCAGCATAAAGTAGAAATCTGTGGGGTAAACACCGCCAAGCTGAAGGTGCTCAAAAGCAGCGAGACCCAGGAGCTGCTGCGCAAGGCCAAGGCGGGGGATGCCGCCGCCCGGGAGGAGCTGATCGCCGGCAATCTGCGGCTGGTGCTGTCGGTGATCCAGCGCTTTGCCAACCGGGGGGAGAACGCCGACGACCTGTTTCAGGTGGGGTGCATCGGCCTGATTAAGGCCATCGACAACTTCAACACCGACCTGGACGTGAAGTTTTCCACCTACGGCGTGCCCATGATCGTGGGGGAAATCCGCCGCTACCTCCGGGACAACAGCACGATGCGGGTATCCCGGGCCATGCGGGACACCGCCTACAAGGTGCTCCAGGCCAAGGAGGCCTATATGGCCCAGCACCAGAGGGAGCCCAGCGTGGAGGAGATCGCCAAAATCCTGGACGTGAAGCGGGAGGATGTGGTCTTTGCCCTGGACGCCATCCTGGAGCCGGTGTCGCTGTATGAGCCGGTATACTCCGACAGCGGGGACACCATCTGTGTGATGGATCAGGTGAAGGATACCAAAAATAACGATGAGATGTGGGTGGAGCGTATCGCCCTGAAGGAGGCGGTGGGCCATCTCACCGACCGGGAACGGAAAATTCTCTCCATGCGCTTTTTCCAGGGCAAAACCCAGATGGAGGTATCTGCGGAAATCGGGATTTCCCAGGCCCAGGTCTCCCGGCTGGAGAAAAACGCCCTGCGGCAGATTCGAAAGGAGATGTAACGCGCTAGCCCATGGCGGCCTCCTTGGTAAGAATGGAGATAAATTCTTCCTCCGCCTCGGCAAAACAAAGAGCCAGCCGGCTGCATATGCCAGAGGCCTCTACCGCCTCTGGGGAGGACATCCCGTGTTCGTCTACCATCTTTTCCAGCCCCATCTGCGCAACCCGGAACTCCACCCCTAAAGTGGAGAGCCGCTGTCCTATTTCAACAAGCCTTGTTTTCTCTTTTTCTGTCATATGTATACCTCCTGTTTATGCTATATCATACCTCATGCGAGGGATATAGTCAACTCTTTTGAAAAGTATTTTATAGCGCAAATGAATATTATGATATGCTCAAGGGAGGGGATAGTTTTGGATACTCTTGAGCGGATCCGCCATCTGATGAAAGAACGAAATTGCTCCGCATACAGGCTGGCAATTGATTCAGGACTTCCGCAGTCTACCATTTCGAACCTGTTCAACCGAAACAATGTTCCTACCATTCAAACGTTGGAGGCCATATGCGGCGGATTGGGAATTACTATGGGGCAGTTCTTTGCGGATAACGAACTTGTTGAACTGACCGATGAACAAAAGGAGTTCTTTAATGACTGGGCGACTTTGAGTGCGGAAGACAAACTTCTTGTCAAACAGATCGTGCAAAAGTTAAAATCAGCAAAGTAGGCCGTTCTGGGAAAACAGGGCGGTTTTCCTTGCCGCCGCGCCCCAAACAGGTTGATTTTTTCCTCCCTCTCTCCGCCTCCCCCCAGCGCGGCACAATTGCTATAGCAGGAACCGTACTGGAGCCGAAATCCCTCGCCGCTGTGCATTCTTTCATTTTTCAAACAGCGCCTAGCCCAGGGCTACGTCCAGAATCATCATGACGAGAAATCCCGCCATCACTCCCAGGGTGCCGGAGTGGCCCCCTTGGGACAGGTTGGCCTCCGGAATCAGCTCCTCCACCACCACATAGAGCATGGCTCCGGCGGCAAAGGACAGCAGCCAGGGGAGAACCAGCTGGACCGTTCCGGCCACCAGCACGGTGAGCAGGGCGAAGACGGGCTCTACCACCCCGGACAGCGCCCCAATGAGGAAGGCCTTGCCCTTGCCCATCCCCTCCTGATACAGGGGAAGGGAGATGGCCGCCCCCTCGGGAAAGTTCTGAATGCCGATGCCGATGGCCAGGGCGGTGGAGGCGGTAAGGAGGGCGGCGTCGCCGTTCTGCGCAGCCAGGGCAAAAGAGACCCCTACCGCCATCCCCTCTGGGATGTTGTGCAGCGTTACCGCCAGCACCAACAGCGCCGTGCGGCTGGGGGAGGCCCCCCGGTGGAAGGACTCCGGCCCAAAGTGGGGGAGAAGATAGTCCATCAGCAGCAGGAAAACAATGCCCAGGACGGAACCGCCGGCGGCGGGCAGCCAGCCCACCTGGCCCATCTCCTGGGCCTCCTCAATGGCCGGGATGAGCAGCGACCACATACTGGCGGCGATCATCACACCGGCGGCGAAGCCAAGCATCACCCGGTGGAGGGCGGGGGAGTTTTTCCGGCCAAATAAAAAGACAACTGCAGCCCCGGCGGCGGTCATCAGGGCGGTGAAGCCCGTGCCTCCGGCGGCCCAAGTAAGTGCTTGTAACACGATGTATGAACCCTTTCTGAAAGACTCGCAGACATACGCCTGTACGGTTGCTTCCGGATTAGGCTATGCGCGGGACAGGGAAGGGGTGCGGCCCAAGCTCTTTTCCGCGAGCAGTTTTACATCGCCAAAAACACGCGGGCCATCCAGTAGCCGATGGCCATGCAGCCGGGGAAGGTGAGAATCCAGGCCAGGGCGATCTTTCCCGCCACCGGCCAGTCAGGACGGTTTTTCCCCGCCGATCCCACCCCCAAAAGGGCACAGGTGCGGGTGTGGGTGGTGGAAACAGGCAGTCCCAGCAGGGTGGCCCCCAGCAGGCAGAGGGTGCTGCCCAGGTCGGCGGCCAGCCCCTCCCGGGGCCCCAGGGCTACCATCTCCCGGCCCACAGTGTCAATAATCCGCCGGCCCCCTATCAGGGTACCCAGCGCCATAAATCCGGCGCACAGCACCATCAGCCACAGGGGGATCACAAAGTTGCCCTCATCCGCCCGACCCTGGGCCAGGGCGGAACCCAGCAGAAAGACGCCGATAAATTTCTGGCCGTCCTGGGCACCATGGAGAAAGGCGGCCGCCGCCGCACCGGGCAATTGGGCCAGACGGAATGTTTCGTCAGATAGCTTTACCGCGCGCAGGCATATTTGGGCGCCCCGGCCCGCCCAGAAACCCGCCGCAGCCGACAGAACCAGCCCCAGTCCTACCTTGGCCCAGCAGTCCCAGCGGATGCAGGAGAAGGAGCCCTCTAAGGCCACTGCCGCCCCGGATATGCCAGCCACCAGGGCGTGGCTCTCGCTGGTGGGAATGCCGAAAAACCAGGCCAGCCCCGCCCACAGGACGATGGCTGTCATTGCGGCGCACAGGGCGGTGAGAGCGGCCCGCGGCCCGCCGCCGAAAGAGGCGATTGTGTACACCGTCTCCGCCACCGAGGCGTTCACCGACGTGACGCACAGCACACCCAAAAGGTTGCACACCGCCGCCATCACCACCGCAGGCCGGAAGGGGAGGGCGCCCGTTACCACCGCACCGGCGATGGCGTTGGGCGCGTCGGTCCAGCCGTTCACCAGAAGGACGGCTAAAGTCAGCAAAACTGTGCCAAAAAGCGCTGGATTTTCTACTGTTTTGCCTAAAAAGTCAAGAAAAGACAGGGGCATGGACAACACCTCCATGCCTCAGATTATGCACCCAGGGAGCGGTGTAGCACGGGGGTGTTCCTCTTTTCCTTTCAAGAAAAAGACACAAAAAGAACCGAAAAAACTCGGTTAAACCAGAAGACTTTTTGCTCTGACCGGAGGAAAAACGAAGTTTTTCCAGAAAGTTTTTTCTTTTGATTCTTTTCTTTTTTCCAAAAAAGAAAAGAATCACCCTCACCCCCGCGCACCTCCCGGCGGCGGGGCGTGGCGCTCCCGGCCGGGGTCCCGGGGCGTGGAGGCCGGGGCGATGGCTCCAGGGCCGTATTTGGCCCGGATGGCGTCCATGGTTCCCTCCAGCCGCTCCAGGCGGCGGCGCTTCTCCTGCTGGGCGGAGGAGAACAGGTCCATCTGGGCCCCCGCCTCCTCCGCGGGGATTAGATAGATGGCCGTTACCGTTAAAGCCCGCACAGGACGGCCCATATTCCAGCAGTCTTCCGCCAGCGACATGGCAGCTTGGGCCAGCTCCCGGGCCAGGTCGGTGGGCTCCTCCAGCCGGGTCTGCCGGCTGATGTCTCGAAAGTCGGGGTCCCGGATCGCAAGGGATACTCCTTGACACTTCATGCCGCACTTGCGAAGCCGGACGGCCACCTGGTCCGCCAGCTGACCAATGCCGGCTTTGATCTCGTCCGGGCTCTGGAGATTTTGAGGAAAGGTGTATCCGTTGCCCACCGATTTGGGGGGTGTGTACTGTCCGGCGGGAGCCACGGGGGAACAGTCCACGCCGCTGGCAAAGTCGTGGAGCTGGACCCCGTTTTTTCCCAGCAGGATAAACAGCTGCTCCCGATCGAAAGCGGCCAGGTCGCCAATGGTGCGCACACCGAATTTTTGAAAGGTCTGGGCCGCCGCCCGGCCCACATAGAGCAGGTCGGTAACCGGCAGGGGCCAGACAATTTCGGGGAAATTTTCCCGGGTGATAACGGTGGTGGCGTCCGGCTTTTTGTAGTCGCTGCCCAGCTTGGCGAACACCTTGTTGAAGGACACCCCCACCGAGATGGTCAGGCCGTAGCGGCGGCGCACCTCGCGGCGCAGCCGGTCAGCCAGAGCCTTGGCATCCCCGCCAAAGAGGTGGAGGGTGCCGGTGACATCCAGCCAGCTCTCGTCGATGCCGAAGGGCTCCACCAGGTCGGTGTACTCCTGGTAAAGGGAATTTACTTTACGGGAAAAATCCCGGTACAGCCCGTGGTGGGCGGGGAGGAGGACCAGGTTGGGGCACTTCCGCTTGGCCTGCCAGATGGTCTCCGCCGTCTTCACCCGGAAGACCTTGGCAGGCTCATTTTTGGCCAGGATGATGCCGTGGCGGCTGGCCGGATCGCCGCAGACGGCCACAGGCAGGTGGCGCAGCTCCGGGTGGGACAGCAGCTCCACCGAGGCG
>JAAWLY010000032.1 GCA_022798155.1 Lawsonibacter sp.
ATCTGCGCCGCCCTGAAAAACATCATCGCCCTGTGTGCCGGCTGCTGCGACGGCATGGGCTACGGCGACAACACCAAGGCCCTGCTCATGACCCGGGGCTTGGCGGAGATGGCCCGGCTGGGGGTGGCCCTGGGGGGCCGGAAGGACAGCTTTACCGGCTTGGCCGGGGTGGGCGATTTGATTGTGACCTGCTGCTCCATGCACTCCCGCAACCGCCGCTGCGGCATCCTCATTGGCCAGGGTGTGCCGGTGGAGGAGGCCAGAGCCCAGATCGGCGCGGTGGTGGAGGGCTACTACGCCGCCAACAACGCCCGCACCCTGGCTCAGAAGGCGGGGGTGGAGATGCCCATCGCCCAGGCGGCCTACGAGGTGCTCTACGAGGGCCGGGACGTCCACACCGTGATTACCAACTTGATGCAGCGGGCCAAGCGGTCTGAGCGGGATGAGAGCTATTTATGACGCTAAAATTATACGAACAGGACTCGTTCCTGATTAAATTTGAAGCCAAGGTCCTCTCCTGTGTGAAGGGGAAAAAGGGCTTTGACATTGTGCTGAACCAGACAGCCTTTTATCCCGAGGGGGGCGGCCAGCCCTATGACACCGGGCGGCTGGAGATATCCGGAACCCAGGACAAGGTGAAGGTGCTGGAGGTCCACAGCCGGGACGGCGAGGTGGTCCATACCTGCAACCACCCCCTGGAGGCTGGAACCTCTGTTACCGGTATTATCGACTGGGACCGGCGGTTCGACCTGATGCAGCAGCACTCCGGGGAGCACATTGTCTCCGGGCTGGCCCACTCCCTTTGGGGATGTGAGAACGTGGGTTTCCACCTGGGGGCGGAGGTGGTCACCATTGACCTGAGCCTGCCCTTGAATGAGGAACAGTTCGCCATGCTGGAGGAGACGGCCAACCGCTGCGTCTGGCTGGATTTGCCCACGGAGATCACCTGCCCCACAGCCCAGGAGCTGGAGCACATCCACTATCGGAGCAAGAAGGAGCTGACCGGCCAGGTGCGCATCGTCACCTTCCCGGGAGCGGATTGCTGTGCTTGCTGCGGCACCCATGTAAAGTCCGCCGGGCAGGTGGGACTGGTGAAGCTGCTGTCTATGCAGAGGTTTCGGGAGGGAGTCCGCATCGAGCTGGTGTGTGGCAGCAGGGCGATGCGGTATCTCAGCCAGACAATGGAGCAGAACACCCAGGTCTCCCGCCTGCTGTCCGCCAAGCCCTTGGAGACGGGGGCGGCGGTGGGCCGTCTGCTGGAGGAGAACGAGACGCTGAAAGGCCGCCTTATGGCGCTGGAAAACGCCCGTTTTGCCCAACTGGCCCGGCAGTGCGCGGGCCAGATGAATGTGCTCCTTTTTGAGGACGGCCTGTCCCCCGACGGGCTGCGCCGGCTGTGTGGCGCGGTGCTCCACAGCGACGGCAAATGCAGCTTTTGCGCCTGCTTCTCAGGCGATGATCCCTCCGGGTATAAATACGCCATTGGGCAAACAGACGGCTGGGATCTGCGCGGCTGGGTAAAAAGCCTGAATCAGACCCTCCGCGGCCGGGGAGGCGGCAAGCCGGACTTTGTCCAGGGCTCTGTCCAGGCCAGCCGGAGTGAGATCGAGGCCCTGTTTCAGACCGTTTTCAGCGAAGGAGTGCATCCGCTGTGAGCCGTATTTTCTGCCTGGTGGGCAAAAGCTGCTCCGGCAAGGATACCCTCTACGCCCGGATTTTGGAGCGTTGCCCGGAGCTGGTTCCGGTAATCCTCCACACCACCCGCCCCCGGCGGCCGGGGGAGGTGGACGGCCAGACCTACCACTTTGTCACCCAGGAGCAGCTGCGCCGGTACGAGGAGCTGGGGCAGGTGATCGAGAAGCGGGAGTACCACACCAACCAGGGCCTGTGGACCTACTTTACCCTGCGCTTTTCCCTGGATACCGACCGGCTGATGATTACCACGCTGGACGGGGCCCGGGCCCTGATGGACTGCTATGATGGGGTGCAGCTGGTCTACCTCCATGTGGACGACCGCACCCGGCTGCTGCGCTACATCCAGCGGGAGAGCTGCCAGGAGCGGCCCGACTATACCGAGGTGTGCCGCCGTTTTGTGGCCGATCAGGCCGATTTCGCCCAGGAGCGGTTGGACCAGTTCCCCAACCTGTACCCCATCGACACCGGGGCCGGGATAGAGCAGTGCCTGGCCCAGTGGGACACGCTGTACCGCCAGGGGTGAGGCGCACCCCGCCGCCCCTTGCGGCATAGGATGTCACAGACGCCGGAGGGCGTCCAAACCTACAGGAGGTGACACCCATGGTGACTATGCTGGCCACTGTCGTCCAGGCCTGGGGCACTCAGGTGCTGGTGACCGATAACAGCAATGGGCAGGAGGTTTTGGTGAATACCAACTACTCCACTGCCAATCTGGCCGTTAGGGACCAGGTGCGGATTGTCTATGACGGCATCATGACCGCCAGCCTTCCGCCTCAGATTTCCGCCCAGAGCATCTGTGTGCAGCGGGTATATTGATCTGGATTACAAAAGACCGTCCTCCCCCTTGGGGAGAACGGTCTTTCTATTTTCGGAACTCCTTGGGCAGAACCTGGAAGAAAGCCTTAAAGGCCGTGGTGAATCTGCTCTGACTGTTATAACCCACGGTGCGGGCAATCTCCGCGATGCTCAGGTCGGTCTCCCGCAGCAGCTCGGCCGCCCGGTTCATGCGGTGCTTTTTGATGTGGGCCGCCACCGACATGCCGTAGACCGCCTTGAAGGTCTCCTTCAGCGTGGTGGGGTTAATTAGATACTGCTTTGACAGCGCTTCGATGGTGATTTTTTGGTCCATATGGGCCACCATATAGTCGTGAACCCGGCGGATGGTCTCCATCTGCTCCAGCTGATACTCCCCGGAGTCGGGCTCCAGCCTGACCCGGCAGAGGGAGGGCCCGACGGCCCGCTTCTGCGGGCAGGTAATTTCCATCACCTGCTCGATCATCTGGTGAAGCAGACGGCTCTGTTCCGTGTCTGCGGCGCGGTAGTAGACCTCCTTCCCCACCCGCCGGGAGAGAATCAGCCCGCTGTTTTTCAGCGGCCGGAGGTGGTGGGACACGGCGGGGCTGGACATCTCCATCAGAGCGGATATGTTGATGACGCATTCCTCACAGTGGCACAAAAGCCAGAACACACGGATTCTTGTGGGGTCGCTCAGTTGCCGGAAGACCTCCGCCACCGCCTTAAAATCGCTGGTATTCTGCAGCTGCTCCTGAACAATTTCCGGTTCCTTCCCGTGGTGGTGAGGCAGTTCAATTCTGTCCATGGCACTTCGAGCCCCTTTCCGAGGTTTTAAAATTTCGCCCGTTTGGAAAAACTTTTTGCCCGTTTGGAAGAGAGCGGCTGCAATCGGTTGACTTGTGCCGCAGACTGTATTATACTACAGGCATGTTGATTAAACAAGTACTTAATTATAAAAAATTAAACCAAACATTTGAGAGGAGCGTATCAACATGAAAAAGACCTATAAAATTGAGGTAGACTGCGCCAACTGCGCCAACCTGATGGAGGATGCCGCCCGCAAGACCGCCGGAGTGCAGACAGCCACCGTCAACTTTATGACCCAGAAGATGATTGTGGAGTTTGCCGAGGGCCAGGAGCCCAAGACCGTAATGGCCGATGTGCTGAAGGCCTGCAAAAAGGTGGAGCCGGACTGCGAAATTTTCCTTTGATTTTAGGGCTCGTTTGGAAAATGTCAAAACGCCCAAACGACGGATCTTTCGTCCCCATGCTTCCCCAATTTTTCTTGAAATACATCCGGTATTCCTGCGAAAAATTGTGTTTGCCTGGTGGCAAAATCCCTCGTCGTTGAGCATGTTTCCGTTTTTCAAACAGCGCCTAGCTTTCAAATAAAAAAGAGGGCGCCCTTAAAATTGAGGTTTAAGGACGCCCCTTATCATCCCAAACAATCAAACAAGAAAGCAAATGCTGAATGGAGGCTTTTTCAATGCAAGAGCTGATTGTTACGCTGCTGCTGGCGGCGGTAATCCTGACGGCCGCTCTGTTTCTCTTCCTGGCGGGGGGCGGCGGGGAGAAGGGCATGACCCGGAAACAGAAAAAAATGATGATCCGTATCTTAATTGCCGCTGTGGTACTGCTGTGCCTCCAATTCCTTACGGCGGAGATGTTCAATGGGCTGGACGGGTACCTGTTTCCCTCCGCGGGCCGCTGGGCGCGCTTTGCCTGCTACTTTGCGGACTATTTGATTATCGGATACGATATTCTGCGCAAGGCCTATAAGGGAATTCTGAACCGCCAGGTTTTTGATGAGAATTTTCTGATGGCGGTGGCCACGGTGGGGGCCATGGCCCTGGCAATCTATGAGAACGGCGAGTATCTGGAGGCCATTGCCGTCATGCTGTTCTATCAGATTGGCGAGTGGTTCCAGAGCTACGCGGTGGGCAAGAGCCGGCGCAATATCAGCAATCTGATGGACATTCGCCCGGATTACGCCAATGTGGAGACAGACGGAAAGCTGGAGCAGGTGGACCCGGACGAGGTGGAAGTCGGCAGCGTGATTGTGGTTCAGCCCGGGGAGAAGGTGCCCATTGACGGCGTCGTGACGGAGGGCAGCTCCAGCTTG
Organism: Lawsonibacter sp.; assembly: GCA_022798155.1. GTDB lineage: Bacteria > Bacillota > Clostridia > Oscillospirales > Oscillospiraceae > Lawsonibacter. The sequence goes on from JAAWLY010000032.1 coordinate 4,613, forward strand.
AACACCAGCGCCCTCACCGGCGAGAGCCTACCCAGGGAGGTCGGCGTAGGCGACGAGGTCATCAGTGGCTGTATCTGTATGACAGGTGTTTTGAAAATACGGACGACAAAGGAGTTTGGCGAGTCCACCGTCTCTAAAATTCTCGACCTGGTGGAGAATGCAAGCTCCCGCAAGTCCAGATCGGAGGACTTCATCTCCAAATTTGCCAAAATATACACCCCCGCCGTCTGTTACAGCGCTCTGGCGCTGGCCATCCTCCCGCCCCTGGTCCGGATGCTCTTCCTCAGTCAGCCCGCCGCCTGGGGGGTATGGATCTATCGGGCTCTGACCTTCCTGGTTATCAGCTGCCCCTGCGCCCTGGTTATCAGCATCCCCCTGAGCTTCTTTGCTGGAATCGGCGGGGCCAGCCAGGAGGGAATTTTGGTCAAGGGCTCGAACTACTTGGAGAGTTTGTCCCAGACAAAGTATGTTGTCTTTGACAAGACCGGCACGCTGACCAAAGGCGTCTTTGAGGTAAACGGCATCCACCATGCCACCATGGATGAGGCGCGGCTGATTGAATACGCGGCTCTGGCGGAGAGCGCTTCCTCACACCCCATCAGCAAGAGTCTGCAGCAGGCCTATGGGAAGGAAATTGACCGGACCCGGGTGACGGATATCCAGGAAATCAGCGGCGGCGGCGTTACCGCGAAGGTGGACGGTGTGCCGGTGGCAGCCGGCAACGACAAGCTGATGAGGAGCCTGAATATCCCTTATCAGGACTGCCGCCAGACCGGCACCATTATCCATCTGGCCATCGACGGGAGCTACGCGGGCCATATCGTGATCTCTGACGTGGTAAAACCCCATTCCAAGGAGGCGATTGCCGCCCTGCGGAAAGCCGGTGTGGAAAAGACGGTGATGCTCACTGGAGACGCTAAAAAGGTGGCGGAACAGGTGGCCGCCGACCTTGGAATTGACCAAGTGTACAGTGAGCTGCTCCCGGCGGACAAGGTGGATAAAGTAGAAGAGCTGCTTCAGGCAAAGCGGGATAAGACGCAGCTGGCCTTTGTAGGCGACGGCATCAACGACGCGCCGGTGCTGTCCAGAGCGGATATCGGCATCGCCATGGGGGCCATGGGTTCCGACGCGGCTATTGAAGCGGCGGATATTGTCCTGATGGATGACGACCCGCTGAAAATCGCAAAGGCCATCAAAATATCCAGAAAGTGTCTGGGAATTGTCTATCAGAATATTGTCCTGGCCCTGGGGATAAAATTTGTCTGCCTGATTTTGGGCGCCGTGGGCATCGCGAATATGTATTTGGCCATTTTTGCGGATGTGGGCGTTATGGTGCTGGCGGTGTTGAATGCCATTCGGTGTTTGTTTGTCAATAAGTGATAAGGGCTCCGCCCAGACCGAAGGCCGGGAATATCCAAAAGGATATTCCCGGCCATTTGTCGGTGTCTGTGGGTTGATTGGCTATGGTTATTTCAGTTTCCAGATATCCTGGTTGTATTGCTCGATGGTGCGGTCAGAGGAGAAGTAGCCCGACTTGGCGATGTTGACCAGCATCTTTTTGGCCCAGGCCCGGCGGTCGCCGTAGTCCCGGATGCAGCGGTCCTTGGCGGCGATGTAGTCCTCCACGTCCAGCAGGGCCATAAACCAGTCCTTATTTTTCATGTCTTTCCAGAGTGCGGACAGCTCGGCGGGGCTGCCGATGGCCAGCAGTTCCGGGGATACCAGGAAATCCACCAGCTGCTCCACCGCCGGACGGTGGTAGTACTCCAGGGGGTGGTAGCTGCGGCCGTCGGGGGCACGGTTCCCCTCTCCGGCGTACATCCTGATGACTGCGTCGCTGTGCTGGCCGAAGGTGTAGATGTTTTCCTCCCCTACCAGCTGGGCAATCTCCACGTTGGCCCCGTCCAGAGTGCCCAGGGTGACCGCGCCGTTGGCCATAAATTTCATGTTGCTGGTGCCGCTGGCCTCCTTGGAGGCCAGGGAAATCTGCTCAGAGATGTCGCAGGCGGGGATCAGCCGCTCGGCCCAGGTGACGTTGTAGTTCTCTACCATGGCAACCCGCAGCCAGGGCCGGACCTGGGGGTCCTGGTCGATAAGCTGCTGCAGGCAGAGAATCAGGTGGATGATCCGCTTGGCCATGATATAGGCGGGGGCGGCCTTGGCGCCGAAAAGAATGGTTACCGGCCGCTCGGGCAGTTTTCCCTGCTTGATCTCCAGATACTTGTGGATGATATACAGGGCGTTCATCTGCTGGCGCTTGTACTCGTGAAGGCGCTTGACCTGGATGTCAAAGACGGACTGGGGGTCCAGCTCGATGTCCTGCTCGGCCCACAGCAGCCGGCACAGCTGATTCTTGTTGTTCTGCTTTACCTCCAGCAGCCGGTCCAGGACAGTCTCGTCCTCGGTGAAGGCCAGCAGCCCCTCCAGCTTTTTGGCGTCCTGCCGCCAATGGGGGCCGATGCAGTCGTCAATCAGGGCGGCCAACTGGGGGTTGCAGGCCTCCAGCCACCGGCGGAAGGTGACGCCGTTGGTTTTGTTGTTGAATTTTTCCGGGTAGATGTCGTAGAAGGGCTTCAGCTCGGAGTTTTTCAGAATTTCGGTGTGGAGGGCGGCCACGCCGTTAACGGAAAAGCCGCAGTGGATGTCCATATGGGCCATGTGGACCCGGTTCTGGCCGTCGATAATGGCCACCCGGGGGTCGGGGTGGGCCGCTTTCATCCGCCGGTCCAGCTCCTGGATGACGCTTACCAGCTGGGGGGCCGCCTTCTCGATGAAGGCCATAGGCCACTTCTCCAGGGCCTCGGCCAGGATGGTGTGGTTGGTGTAGGCGCAGGTGCGGCGCACCTGGTCCAGGGCGTCGTCGAAGGACATCCCCCTGGCGGTGAGCAGACGGATCAGCTCTGGGATGACCATGGAGGGGTGGGTATCGTTGATCTGGACCGCCACATGGTCGGCCAAGGTGTTCAGGGCGTAGCCCTTGGACTCCAGTTCGGACAGGATCAGCTGGGCCCCGGCAGATACCATAAAGTACTGCTGATACACCCTCAGCAGCTGGCCGGCCTCGTCGCTGTCGTCGGGGTAGAGGAAGGAGGTGAGCCGGTGGGCGATGTCCCCCTTGTCAAAGTCGATGCCCACCCAGGGCGCGTCGGCGGGCTGGGTCACGTCGAAGAGGTGGAGACGGTTGGCGTATTGGTTATTGGCTCCGGGGATGGCCACGTCGTAGAGCACCGCCTTCAGCTCGAAGCCGCCGAAGGGGACGGTGAAGGACACCCCGGTGGGGATCAGCCAGCTGTCCGGCTCGATCCAGGGGTCGGGGATCTCGGTCTGCTGGTTTTTCGCAAACTTCTGCTGAAACAGGCCGTAGTGGTAGTTCAGGCCCACGCCGTCGCCGGGCAGGCCCAGGGCGGCGATGGAGTCCAAAAAGCAGGCGGCCAGGCGGCCCAGACCGCCGTTGCCCAGGGAGGGCTCGGGCTCCATGGACTCAATTACGCCCAGATCCCGGCCCAGGTCGGCCAACAGGGTGCGCACCTCGTCGTAGAGGCCCAGGGCCAGCAGGTTGTTGCTGAGCAGCTTGCCCATGAGGAATTCGGCGGAAAAGTAGTACAGCTTCCGCCCGCCCTCCGGAGCGGGCCGGTTTTGGGACATCTGTCGGGTGAGGAGGAGCAGCGCCTCGTAAAGCTGGTGGTCGTCGCACTGGTCGGGGGCGCATCCAAAGCGCTCCTGGGTCATCTGCCAGAGTTGTTCATTTAACTGCATGAGAGATACATCTCCTTGTTATTTAGCTTTTAGGGAAACTTTCGTTGCAGTGGGGTCAAAGGGGAGCGCGGAAAAGGCCCCTTTGGCAAAGGGGTTCCCGATAAAGCCGGGTGGGGATTGTGTCTCGCGAACAAGTACAAATCTGGTTTATTTCGTACATTTTGGCTTCGCCAAAATACAGTCCCCCGCCCCCTTCGGGGGCACCTCCTTTGCCAAAGGAGGCTTTCAGCGCGCTTTCGCAGGCCGTTTCTTTTTAGGGGCCTTGGGCAGCCGCTGATACACCCGCATCTCCCGGTACAGGCGCTTGGCCAGCGCTTCGTCGAAAGCGCCGGGCAGGGCCCTCCACTGCCAATTATTCCCTAGGGTGGATGGGGTATTCATCCGGGCCTCAGAACCCAGGCCGAGGATGTCTTGCAGCTGCATCACCGCCAGATCGGCGGGGGAGGCCCACCCGGCGCGCATCATCCCCCAGTGGTAGCCCTCCCGCTTGTTCAGGCGCAGGTAGGCCTTGGCGAAGGACAGGCTCTTTTTGGAGGCGGAGCCCAGCCAGCCTTGGATGGTGTCGTTGTCGTGGGTGCCGGCGTAGACCACGCAGTGGTTGGGGTAGTGGTGGGGCAGGTAGTCGCTGTCGGAATACCGGTCGTCGAAGGCGAACTCCAGCACCTTCATGCCGGGGTAGCCCGAGGCCTTCAGCAGCTTGTGGACGGAAGGGGTGAGAAAGCCCAGGTCCTCGGCGATGATATCCTTTTTGCCCAGAGCCTTGTTGACGGTTTTGAAAAAGTGGATGCCCGGCCCGGGACGCCAGCGGCCGTGGCGGGCGGTTTTGTCCCCATACGGGATGGCGTAGTACTCGTCAAAGCCCCGGAAGTGGTCGATGCGCAGGGTGTCGTACAGCTGGAACTGCCAGGCGATCCGCTTGAGCCACCAGCTGTAGCCCTCCTCCTGCATCTTCTCCCAGTTGAACAGAGGATTGCCCCACAGCTGGCCGTCGGCGGTGAAGGCGTCGGGGGGACAGCCGGCCACCTCGGTGGGATGCCCCGTCTCGTCCAGCTGGAACTGTTCTGGGTTGGCCCACACGTCGGCGCTGTCCAGGGCCACATAGATGGGCAGGTCGCCGATGATGGAAACCCCTTTTTGGTTGGCGTATTCCTTCAGGTCCCACCACTGGGCATAAAAGAGGTGCTGTACCCACCGCCAGAAATCGACCTCTGTCCGGAGTTCTTTCCGGGCCTGCTCCATCGCCTGGGGCTGGCGCAGGCGGATGCCCTCCGGCCACTCCAGCCAGCAAATTCCGCCGTATTTGTCCTTCAAGGCCATAAACAGGGCGTAGTCCTCCAGCCAGTCCGCGCCCCAGAGGGTGCCCCGCATCTCGAACTTGTTCCCCCGGCTCAGCCGGGAGCAGGCCAGGCGCAGGACATTGAAACGCTTTTTGTAGAGAGTTTCGTAGTCCACCCGTTGGGGGTCGTCCCCCCAGCTGACGCTCTGGTACTCCTCGGGCTCCAGAAGTCCCCACTGAGCCAGGATATCCAGGTCGATGAAGTAGGGGTTGCCGGCAAAGGAGGAGAAGGACTGGTAGGGGGAGTCGCCGTAGCTGGTGGGGCCCAGGGGCAGCACCTGCCAGCGGCTCTGGCCCCCTGCGGCCAGAAAGTCCACAAATTTCCGGGCCTCCGCCCCCAGAGTGCCGATACCATAGGGGGAGGGGAGGGAGGAAATGGGCATTAAAATTCCTGCTTTTCTCACCGTGTTCACCTTTTCTGTCTTAAAGTACAGGGCAGGCGCCGGGGACCGCCGATTTGGCTTTGCGGGGCGCGTTCCCTGGATCAGCCGGGCGGAAACGTTTCCAATCTATTACCCCTTATGGTACCATCAAGCCGGTCCAGATGCAAGAGAAACTTGGAAAAACGGATAAAAATCAGAGGGGTGCCAAAAAATAGCCTTATTTTTTTGGCGGAAATTGAGTGGTATCACCAGTATTCCCCGGACCGGGCCGCCGGGCAGATTTTCCTGCCAGCGGCGCAGAATGGCCTTGTTTTTTTGGAAAAAATATCGTATGATGAGAATAGACGAACGGGAGGCAGAGGCCTTTCCCGGCACAGAAATAAAAATGTGAAGGAGGCCATTTGAATGGAAGAGAAGAGAATGAGAAAAGTTGTAGTGGACGGGGCTGAATACAGCTATCCCCATGGCACGCCCTACCGCGCCATCGCGGCGGACTTTCAAAACCGGTTCCCCTGTGATATCCTGCTGGTAAACCGGGGCGGCAAGCTCTGCGAGCTGCATAAGACGCTGGACCGGGACTGCACGCTGAAAATGGTCACAGCTCAGGACAAGCCTGGCATCCAGACCTATGAGCGCAGTGCCGTTTTCCTGATGCTGAAGGCCTTCTACGATGTGGCGGGCCGGGAGAATGTGGAGCGGCTGTCGGTGGAGTACTCCCTGAGCAGTGCCCTGTTCACTCTGGCCCGGGGCAATTTCACCCTGGATCAGGCTCTCCTGGACCGGGTGGAGGCGCGGATGCGGGAGCTGTCCGCCCTGGCCCTTCCCATTGAAAAGCAGTCCATCAGCACCGAGGATGCCATAGAGCTGTTCCAGCAGGCGGGGCTGGTTCACAAGGCCCAGCTGCTCAGCTTCCGGATCAACTCCCGGGTCAACGTCTACTCCCTGGACGGCTTTGTGGACTATTTTTACGGCTATATGGTGCAGGACACCGGCTATGTCAGGTGCTTTGGCCTGGAGCTGTTTGAAAACGGCTTTGTACTGCGTCTGCCCACCCAGAAAAACCCCAATGAGCTGGGGGATTTCCGGCCCTCCAAAAAGGTGTTCCAGGAGCTCCATCAGGCCACGCTGCGCTCCCAGGCGCTGAATGCCTCCAACGTGGCGGAGCTGAACACCACCATCTCCCAGGGCAATGCCACGCCGCTGATCCTGGCCCACGAGGCCATGATGGAGAAGAAGATTGGCGACATCGCCGCCGAGATTGCCGGCCGGAAGGAGGTCCGCTTTGTCATGATTGCCGGGCCCTCCTCCTCGGGCAAGACCACTTTCTCTCACCGGCTGTCCACCCAGCTGCGGGCCTGCGGCCTGCGGCCCCACGCCATCGCCACCGACAACTATTTTAAGAATCGGGAGGATACCCCTCGAGACGAGAACGGCAATTACGACTTCGAGGGCCTGGGGGCCATGGACGTGGAGCAGTTCAACACAGACATGGTCCGGCTGCTGCAGGGGGAGACAGTGGAGATTCCCAACTTCAATTTTAAAAAGGGTGCCCGGGAATATAACGGCAATTTCCTTACCCTGGAGGAGGGAGACGTGCTGGTAATTGAGGGCATCCACTGCCTCAACGACCGGTTTACCCACTCCCTGCCCAAGCAGAGCAAGTACAAGATCTATATCAGCTGCCTCACCACCCTGAACATCGACGACCACAACCGCATCCCCACCACTGATGCCCGGCTGCTGCGCCGGATTGAGCGGGACGCCCGCACCCGGGGCTACAGCGCCCAGACCACCATCCGGATGTGGCCCTCCGTCCGGCGGGGGGAGGAGAACAATATTTTCCCCTTCCAGGACAGCGCGGATGTGATCTTTAACTCGGCGCTGATCTATGAGACTGCCCTGCTCAAGCCCTACGTGCAGCCTTTGCTCTTCGGGGTGCCCCATGACAGCGAGGAGTATATCGAGGCCAAACGGCTGCTGAAGTTTTTAAACTACTTCCTGCCCATCCCCGCAGACGATGTGCCCAAGACCTCCCTGATGCGGGAATTTGTGGGCGGCGGCTGCTACCACGTCTGAGCCTGTTCCCAGGAGAATAGAAAGAAGCCGGCCCCCGTCAAAAGGACGGGGGCCGCTTGATGCCTCAGAGGTTAGAGCAGATCATATTTTTCCACGTCGATGAGCACCTGGCCATCGGCCTCGAAGGTGATGGCGTCGGCCTCCTGACGGGTGTAAATCACCGCGCTGGCGGCCTCTTCGCCGTCGTTGACAAAGACCTCCAGGCTGTAGCGGTCCAGGATTACCCGGAGCTTGAGCGCCCCGTCCTGAGGCCGTACCAGGAAAGAGCGGGTATTGACAATATCCCGAGGCAGACCGCTGCGGCAGCGGTCGATCTTTAAGGTGCTCTCGTCGGGCTTGTAGCGGATGATGGTGTCGTTTTGCCCATCCTTGGCCACGTGGAGGCGGAACCAGCGGTAGGAGTCCTTGCCGGCGGGACAGATATTTACCGTCATATCCAGTACCCGCCCCTGCACACCGGGCAGGTTGGTCTCGCCGCTGACCAAGATGCGGTTGTGAACCACCGCCGGCCCCCGGTAGCGCTCCAGCTCCCGGACGGGGGTCTGATACAGCCGGCCATTCCGGACGGACAGCTCCCGGGGCAGGGTCATCTGTCCAAACCAGCGGCAGTGGAAGGGCTTGGCCCCGGCGGTATCCCAGTTCTGCATCCAGGCGATCATGATCCGCCGGCCGTCTGGGGAGAGCACCGTTTGGGGGGCGTAGAAGTCCAGCCCGTAGTCGATGGCCTGCACCCGTTCCCGGGTGAAGCCCTTCTCTGGGTCATAGCTGCCCATCAGACACAGGGTGCCGTTGCCGGCGTGGAACTCCAGGCCAATGGGGGTCATGTCCTGGGGGCTGGTGAACAGAAGCTGTTTTCCGTCCAGGGGGAAGAAGTCGGGGCACTCCCACATCCGGCCATATTGATTGTGGCTGCGGTCCAGGGTGCGGACAAACTCCCCCTTAAAGTCCTCGATTCCCCGGTAGAGCAGGATGGCCCCGCTGTCGTCCTCCGTGCGGTTGCCAATGACGGCGTAAAAGGTACCGTCGGTATCCCGCCAGACCTTGGGGTCCCGGAAGTCGATGCTGCTGCCCCCTTCAGGGAGGTCCGCCGCCGTCAGGATGGGGTTGCCGCCGAACTTTTCATAATTCAACCCGTCACCGATGGCCACGCACTGGGTCTGCACGTCCTCCAGAAAGCCCTCAGCGTTGTGGTGGCGCTGCACCCCGGTGTACAGCAGCAGCTGCCGTCCGTCCTCCAGCTCCACCGCCCCGCCGGAGAAGCAGCCGGAGGCATCATAGTCCTGGTCGGGGGCCAGGGCGGCGGGGAGGCGTTCCCAGCGGATGAAATCCTTTGTCTTCAGATGTCCCCAGTGCATGGGGCCCCACTCGTTGGAGTATGGGTGGTACTGGTAGAACAGGTGGCACTCCCCCTTGTAGAAGGAGAAGCCGTTGGGGTCGTTCATCCAGCCGATGGTGGGGGTGACATGAAAGACGGGGCGCTCGCTGTCGGGGATGTGGGGGCCGTACTGGGCCTCGAAATCCCGGGCTTTCTGCAATGTTTCACTGGTCATGGAACATTCCTCCGAATATCCTTGCTATTTGCAGTCCCCCACGGAGGGGGCCGAATTCTTACTTATTTCGCGGCGGCGTAGCGGTTGTAGGCGTCCTGATAGACCTGGAGCAGGTCATCCATGCCGCATTTCTTGGACAGACGCTCCTTATAGGCCTCCCACTCGGCGTCGGTGGGGCCGCCGTCCCGGAGCCATAGGCCCTCCTGTTCCTTGACGGCGCTCTCAAAATCGGTCTTGTGCCAGTCGATGGTCTCCATCTCCATGCCAGTGAACACGCAGTCCACGGGATAGAAGGAGGTGTCCTCCACATAGGGCATCCAGAACTGGTCCAGATCGGTGAGGCGCTCAATGGCCCGGTCCTCCATGTAGAAGACCTCGTTGTAATACTCGGCCAGAATCAGCTTGGGGCCCATGGTCTCGTAGACGTTGCGGACCTCGCCGGCGCTCTTGCCATATTTGGACTGGGCCTCGTCCTCGGTGATGGACAGCCACATGCCCTTGTCGTCCTGGCCGGTGAAGAACACGCCGATGGGACCGTATTGCAGCTGCATCACGATTTCACCGTCATACCACTGGTCGAAGAATTTCAGCAGGTTGATGGGGCTTTGGCACTTGTTGGTAAGATTGAGCTGTCCGGAGGTAATGGGCGAACCAGGGCGAATCGTGACGCCGCAGGTGTCCTCATACCGGGTGCCTTTCGGCCCGGTGAGGGGCGGCAGGAAGACGTAGTCCTTGGCGTAGTCCCCCATCAGCTCCTCAATGTACCACCAGGTGGACACACCCACATAGCCCTGCTGGCACTTGGCGATGAGCTGGCTGTCGGTCTGGGAGAACATTTCCACGTCCATCAGCCCCTCGGCGTACCAGTCGTGGAAGTAGGTCAGGCAGTCCCGGTAGGCGTCAGTGGCGCAGACAAACTCCACCGTGCCGTCGCGCTTCAGGTGCAGGTCATTGATGACGTCGTTGGGCCAGTTGGTGAAGCCAAAGCCGGAGTAAAAGATGTTCTGGCCCCAGCACCACTCGTCAAAGCCGGTGGTCATGGGCAGGGTAGAGCCGGGGGCGTTGCCGTAGTACTTGGCGGACATGTCGTTGTCCTTGAAGGCTTTTAGCGCGTCGTGAAGCTCGTCCAGGGAGGTGGGGACCTCCAGGCCCAGGTCGTCCAGCCATGCTTTGTTAATCATGCTGTACTGGGGGACGGAAAAGATGGAAAAGGCGTCGTCCATATCCGCGCCGATGCCGGCGGTGGTCATCTGCTCGCCGGAGGGCAGGCCGTAGATTTTGCCGTCCTCCTGGGTGATCGCCGCCCGGATCTCCGGGTGCTCCTCCAGAATCGCGCACAGGTTGGGCATGATGTCCGGGGTCAGGTAGGGCACCAGGTCCAGGATGGTGCCGTCGTCGCCGTAGCGGGCCAGGTCGTAGTTGGAGAAGCCTACCCCCATAAAGGCGTCGGGGTACTGCCCGCCGGTGATGCGGATGTTCACCTGCTCGGCCAGGGAGTCGGCCATGGTCTCCCAGTTGATCTGGATGCCAGCGCTCTCCTGGAGAGCATTGAGCACCTCGTTGCTGTCATAGCCCCCGGACAGGGCGGAGATGCCGCCCATAATGTTGAACTCGGTCTGGTCGGTGTTGGGGTTGACGGTGCCGTCGTTCACATTGACCACCAGTCCGCCGGAGCAGCCGGACAGCAGACCTGCCAGCATAGCGGCGCACAGAGCGCCAGAAACAATTCTTTTGACATTCATTTTCACGCGCTCCTTTCTTAACCCTTGACGGCCCCGGCCATGAAGCCCTTTTCAAAGTGCTTCTGGACAAAGGGGTAGATGACCAGCATGGGCACCGCCGCCACGATCATGGAGCAGAATTTCAGCAGCTCGGTGAGCTTGTTCAGCTCGGCGTAGCCGCCGGAGATGGTGGCCGCCTGAGAGGCGGAGGCGGAGCTCTTGATGA
>JAAWLY010000033.1 GCA_022798155.1 Lawsonibacter sp.
AGGCGCAAAATCTTTGAAATTTCAAAGATTTTGCGCCTTTATTCTAAGAAGCTGTACCAATAGCCTCAGCACACATCTTTCCGGCCAAAATTGCTCTCGTCGTTGAGCATGTTTCCATTTTTCAAACAGCGACTAATGACAGCTTCTAACTGTGGGTTTATCGTACCCCGATTTTTTCCATCGCCGTCTGGGTGCGCTGCGTAATCTCCGCGAAGCGGCCCGCCTCAATGTCCTGAACGGGGCATAGCCAGCTTCCGCCGACCGCGTGGATAAAGGGGGCCGCCAGGTAGTCTAAAAAGTTTTCTCCATTGATTCCCCCTGTGGGCACGAAACGGACCTCTGGGAAGGGGCCGTGGAGCAGATGCATCCCGTCCAGGCCGCCGCAGGTTTTAGCTGGGAAAAATTTTAGAATATGCAGTCCCTGTTCCATTGCGGCGAGGATTTCTGTGGCTGTTACGCACCCGGGCAGGAGCATCAGCCCGTTTTCCCGGCACCAGGCGGCCTGGGTCCCGCTGAACCCGGGGGAGACGATGAACTGTGCTCCCGCTTCGGCGGCCTGCTCCGTCTGTCCAATGGTCAGGACGGTCCCCGCACCCACGCACATCCGGGGGGCCTCTCGGGCGATGCGCCGGATGGCCTCCAGGGCGCAGGGGGTCCGGAGGGTCACCTCCATAACGTCCAGCCCGCCGGCCAGCAGGGCCTGGGCGGTGGGGACGGCGTCCTCCGTGTTACGCAGCGTGACAACGGGAACAACGCCCCGCCGGCGCATTTGCTGGTTCACTTCCATTTTTTGTCCTCCTGATTCTCCTCCCGTCCCTCCGGCTGCTTGCGGAACAGGTCGCCCCGCATACGCTGGTAGTCGGAGGGGGTCAGATCGGTGTAGCGCTTGAATACGTTGCAAAAATGCTTGTAGTCCGTAAATCCTACCGCCTCGGCGATCTCGTACAGGCGAAGGGGGCTGGACTCCAGAAGCTCGATGGATTTGCTGATTCTGTGCCGGTTTAGGATCACGCCAAAGGTCTCGGAGGTCTCGCTTTTAAACCGCCTGCTGAGATAGCTGGCGCTGACCCCTAGTTCTTCCGCGATTGTCTTAACGCTGATCCGCTCAGGATAGCGGCTGATAATGCGCTGAATTGCCAGCCTGACGTAGTAATCCCTGCAGGCCTTCTGATAGGCGGTGAGGTCCTCCCGCCGCGCCGCGTTGAGCTTGTCCATGTTCTGTTCCAGCTTCATGCGGCGGTATTCCTGTTTTTTCTCCAGAGTGCGGCAGGCCTTCCGCACCTCCTGTTCCAGGATGTCCTCGTCAATGGGCTTGAGGATGTAGGCGGCCACGCCGGCGCCGATGGCCTGCTTGGCATAGTCAAACCGGCTGTAGCTGGTCAGCACAATGCTCTCAAAGTCCGCGAATTCCTGCCCCCTCCGGATCATCTCCAAGCCGTCCATGCCGGGCATGGAGATATCGGTGATGACCAGCTCGGGCTGGAGCTCCCGGATCAGCTCCACGCCCTGGCTGCCGCTGGCGGTTTCCGCCGCCACCACGCAGCCCATCCGCAGCCAGTCGATGGTTTGCACCAGCATTTTCCGGATGATGTCCTCATCCTCCGCGATCAGTACCTTAACCACCCGGAGCTCCCCCTTTCACATAGGGTATCGTAATCTGGATCCGCGTTCCGCAGGGCGAACTGGACATCTCGGATATTCCAAAGGACCTTCCATAAATCAGCTGGATCCGGCGGTGTATGTTGTACAGCCCGGTATGCTGGGGCGGAAGCTGTTCGGTTACAAGGCTCTGGCGGATCTCCTCCTGTACGTCCTCGGGGATGCCGATGCCGTTGTCGATGACCCGCAGGTCGATCCGGTCCGAGTCGGTTTTGCATCCCTCAATGCGTACCCAAAGTCCCTCTCTGCTGCGGGTGCAGTATTTCAGCGTGTTTTCCACCATGGGCTGGAGGAGCAGACGGGGAACCCGGCAGTCCAGGAGGTTTTCCTCCATCTGAATCTCATAGTGAAAGCTGTTGTTAAAACGCGCGTTGGCGATGGCCAGGTATTTTTCCATATAGAGCATATCGTCCCGCAGGGACACCAGTTCCTTGGTGTTGTCGGTGCTGTAGCGCAGGAGGGTGGAAAAATCCACAATCATCCGGGAGGCCTGCTTGGGGTCCAGCTTAATCAGGCTGCGGATCACCTCCAGGGTGTTGTACAGGAAATGGACGTCGAACTGGGACTCCAGCTGTTTGATCTCTGCCCGCACGCTGCGGCGCTGTTCCCGGTTGCTGACCTCTACCAGCTCCCGGATATCCGCGAGCATACGGCGGAAGGCGTTCTCCAGAGGCTGCAGGGCCCCCTTGGACTCGATTTCCAGCTGGGTGTAGATGCCCTCCTCCTGCATCTGGCGGAGGCTTTCAATCATCTGGTCCACCGACGAGGCCTCCGCGTAGGCGATCCGCCGGAAGGCCAGATACAGGATGCACAGGCCGGCCAGGAGCAGAAAGGCCAGAATCACCACCGACAGCATCAGGGCGGAGCGGAGCGAGTCCAGGTCGGTGATAACATAGAGCTTCAGCCCCAGGAGGGGGATTGCCCTTTGGACGATGTAGTAGAAGCTGTCTCCGATGAGGCGAAAGCCCGCAGCGTTGCGGAAATCCTCGTGGGTCTTTTGGTTTTCGTCCAGCAGGGAATTCCGGGTGGTCAGCAGCACGCTCTCCTGGCTGTCGGCCAGGATCAGGTCGCTGGAGCCCTTTGTGTAGATCAGGTCGAAGATTTCGTCCTTGTCGATCTCAAATACCAGAAATCCTGCCGTTTTGCCCTGCTCCTGCACGCGCTGAGCAATGGAAAATACCCGGTCGCTGCAGCTGTTGGATCGGCTGTTGAGCATGAGGACCACGCCGCCCCTGGCGTAATCCGCCCGCTTGAGCAGGCCGAACGGAAGCGGCGGGCTGTGCTGGAGGTACTCCGGCACAATGGTGTTGCTGCGCAACACCATCTGACCGTCCGCCTTCAGCAGATAGAATTCACACTTGACAGCCTGGCGGTTGGTGAAGCTGTAGAAGGTCTCATAGGCGCCTACCGTGTCGGTCTGCTCCGTCAGCAGCTGACAGATCCACTCTGACCCGGCGTATTCCTGGATCTGGCTGATGTAGGGCATGAGGACCTCCTGAAGGGTGTCTGTCACCGCATCCGCCCGCTTCCCGGTCTGGCTACACAGGAGATAGCCATACAGGCCTGAAACGATTAGAAAAATGGCCAGCAGTACCGCAATCAGCGGGACGAAGGTTGTCCGGAGCAGCATACGCTGAAAGTAATCCTGAAAGGGACGATTGCTCTTTTTTTCCATGTTTCACCTGTTTAGAGTGAAATATCCTTCTTCCCGGACGCCTTGAGGAAAACCAGCAGCGAAATAATGGTGGCGGCCATAAGGACGGTGGCCAGCGCCGCCGCCTGTCCGTAATTGGCCTTGGCAACCTCGGCATATACCGCCACCGACAGGGTTCTGGTTGACGAGGTGTACAGGATGATGGACGCACTCAATTCATTGATAACGGTCACCCAGCTGAGAATCGCGCCGGTCAGAACGCCGGGGAGCATCAGCGCCACCGTCACACCGAAAAAGGCCTTTGCGGTGTGTGCGCCCAGACTGATGGCCGCCTCCTCTGTGCTGGGGCTGATCTGGTACAAAATGCCCACGCTGGAGCGCAGGGTGTGGGGGAGTCTCCGGATGACGAAGGCGATGATCATAATGATGGCCGTGCCGCCCCAGAAGAAGGGAGACTTATTAAAGGTGAGCAAAAGCATAATGCCCAGAATAGAGCCCGAGATGATATAGGGCAGCATGGTGGTCACATCCAGCAGAGAGGTAACCACATTGCGCCGCCGGACGGACAGATAGGCTGTGAAGATACCCAGCATAACAATCAGGGCGATGGCGACCAAGCCGTATACAAAGGAATTTTTCAGGCTGGAGAGGATGGTGCGCCATGTGGCGCGGTAGCTGTCCAGGCTGAACTGTGTGGTAAACATAGTCCCGTTGGTCTTGAGAAAAGAGGTGTAAATGACTGTGGCCTGGGGGACGATGGAGAGCAGTACCACGCCATAGATGAAAATGTGGGCAAACACGCTTCCAACGCCGGTGATGGGTTTGGCCTTAATGGTCTTTAGTCCCCGCATCCGGAAAGACTTCCGGTTGATGACGTACCGCTGAAGAAGATACAGCCCGGTGGTCAGGCACATCATGACGATGGCGATGGAGGAGGCGAAGTAGGCGTTTCCGCCCAGCTCGCCCATGTACTCCCGATAGATCAGCACCGGCAGCACGCGGTAGCCCTCGCCGATGAGCATGGCGGTGCCGAAGTCGGAGATGGAGGTCATAAATACCATCAGGGCTGCGCTGAGCAGGGTGGGCAGCACCAGGGGGACATACATTTTAATCAGGTTGGCGCTGGGCTTGCAGCCCAGGCTCTGAGAGGCCTCGATGAGGGATACGTCGATTTTTTTCATGGCCCCCGACACATAGAGGTAGATCATGGAGTAGAACTTCATCACCAGCACCAGGACAATACCGCCAAAGCCATAGATGGACGGGATGGTGACGCCGAGCCAGTTGGACATAGCCATAGTCACCACGCCGCTGCGGCCCAGCAGAATGATCCAGGAGTAGGCGCCGATGAAGGAGGGGGACATCATGGACAGGATAATGAGAATCTGAATGAACCCCTTCCCCTTGATTTCAAAGGTGGTGAGCAGATAGGCCAGCAGGGTGCCGATGATAACGGCTGCCGCCGTGACGCACACGGCCACGGAGAGCGAGTTCCAGATGGCGTTGGTGTAGTACTTTTTCCCGAAAAAGGTTTTGAAGTTTTCCAGGGAGAAGGCGCCTGTGGAGGCGTCCCGGAAGCCGTTTAAAAGCAGCCTGGCCATGGGCCAGATCAGAAAGAACAGGAACAGCGCGAACACAACCACGGTGACCGCTGTCCAAAAATCCAGCTTGAAGCGGCTGGACCCGCGGGCTTTACTCGTCATACTGCCTCACTCCCTCGATCAGGCTGATCTGATCCTCCTCAGAGAATATATTGATCTTTTTTGTGTTCAACGTCAAGTGGATCTTTTCTCCCTCGCCGAAAATTGTCATGTGGGATCCCATGTCCTGGGACAGCTCCACCTCCTCGCCGGTGTCCATCACGTCGGCGTTCTCAAAGGCCAGCACATAGTTCATATACCGGCCCAGGAAGGTTGCCTTTGTGACCTGCGCGGTCAGCCCGCCCTGCTCGTCTATGATAAACTCCTCCGGCCGGACGCCCACGATGACCTTGCCGTTTGGGGCGTCGGAACGGATGTTGTCCATCTCAAAGGAGCAGCCGCCGTTCATGCGGACGGTCCGCTTGGAACCGCTTCCGGTCATCTCGCCCCGGAAGAAGTCGGAGTGGCCGATGAAGTCGGCCGCGAAGGTGTTGTAGGGCCGGGCATAGAGGTCCCTGGGTCGGGCCACCTGCTGAATTTCTCCCTTGTTGATAAGGGCAATCCGGTCGGAAATGGCCAACGCCTCCTCCTGGTCATGGGTGACGTAGACGGTGGTGATGCCGATTTTGCGCTGGATGTCGTGGATGGCTGAGCGCATCTCCACCCGCAGCTTGGCGTCCAGGTTGGACAGCGGTTCGTCCATCAGCAGCACGGTGGGGTGGATGACGATGGCCCTGGCCAGGGCCACCCGCTGCTGCTGGCCGCCGGAGAGCCTTTCCGGGAGCCGGTCGCGGTATTCCTCAATCTTGGTAACCTTCAGGATTTCCTCCAGCCGCTGCTGGCTCTCCTGCTTTTCTACCTTGTGCTGCTTCAGGCCATAGCGCACATTTTCTTCCACCGTCAGGTGGGGGAAGATAGCGTAATCCTGAAAGACCATGCCAATATTGCGCTTGTGGGCCGGGACGTTGTTGATTACCCGGTCGCCAAAGCGAATCTCGCCCCCCTCAATGGAGTTGAAGCCCGCAATCATACGCAGCAAAGTGGTCTTCCCACAGCCGGAGGGGCCCAGCAGGGTGAAAAACTCACAGTTTTTAATTTGAAGGGACATATCAGGGATAATGGTTGCGTTTCCATATTTCTTGACCACATGGTCAACCCGAATTTCTTCGCTCAAGGTGTGTTCCTCCTTTTTGCAGTAATGGGGTGTGTTGCACTGGGCAACACACCCCATCCTTTGGTTTTTGTATTGCGCCTTACTCAAAGGACGTAAAGATGTCCTTAAACTGATCCAGCCACTTGGTCTTGTTGGCAGAGGTAACGGTGGTGTCGATATCGGCCACCTTGATGTCGGCAGTATCAACGAAGGTGTCAGAGAAGGAGAGGTCGGAGCGGGTGCCGCGCAGGGTGAAATACATGCTCTGCATCTCCTGGATATCATGGCTGATGATAAAGTCGAGGAACCGCTTGGCGTTCACCTCGTTGGCGCAGTTAGCGATGATGGAGGCGCCGGTGGGCTCCACAAAGGTGCCCTCCTCGGGGTAGACGATCTTGACCGGGGCGCCGCTGCGCAGAGACTCCAGAGAAACCTCCTCATAGGTCAGGCCCACAGTGTACTCGCCGTCCTGCACGCCCTTCCAGACCGCGCTGGAGCTGGACAGCAGCTTGCCGTCCAGATTTTCCGCGAAGCTGGTGACATAGTCCCAGCCGTTTTCCGGATCGCCGCTGCCCATCACATAGAGCTGATTGCACAGGTGTCCGTAGCCGGAAGAGGAGGCGCTGGGGTCCACGTGGGCGATTTTGCCCTTGAGCTCCGGATTGAGCAGGGAGTTATAGCCGGTAATCTCAATGTCGCCAATAAGGTTGGTGTTAACCAGCAGACAGCGGACGGCCAGACCGTAAGCGGTGAAGTAGCCCAGCTTGTTCTGATAATCCTCATACAGGGCGCTGTCGTTTTCAGAGACATAGTTGGTGAACAGAGTCTCGTCCGCAGCCATCATAGAGGACAGGGAGCACCCCCACAACACGTCGGCCTGGGGATTCTCACGCTCTGAGTCGATCCGGGCCAGCAGATCGCCCACGCTGGCGGTGACGATATCCACGGAGACACCGTACTGGGCTTCAAACTCCTTGACAATGGCGGCCGCCAGTTCCTCGGAGACGGTGGAGTAGACCACCAGCTTATCGGTGCCGGCGGGCTCCTGGGGTTGGCTGCTCTGGCCGGAGGCGGCGGCTCCCGAACTTGAAGCATCCGAGCCGGCATTGGACTTGGCTCCGGTGTCCTTCTGTCCGCAGGCGGCCAGGCTGAACAGAACGGAAAGCGCTAAAAGACAGGCTGTTAATTTTTTGAACATAAAAAAACCTCCTTTTTTGTCTTATTATAGCAGTGTGATTTCCAGATCAAAATACCAGCCAAAGGCAAAACGTCATATAAAATGAACAAAAAAATCCGCAGTATCGAAAAAATTTTGACTATTATTAATTTTATCGGTTTTCTGGCGAAAATTAAGACAAAAGTTTGGACACATCAGACGCTGACAGCCGGATGGTTTTATGATACGCTGAATATGGTCAAAAAGGGGCGCGTTCTGCGTTCAAAAATAATAAACGAATGGAGCTGGAAGGTATGGACACATACGAATTTATCGCACGGCACAAGGTGATCGCCATTGTCCGCAGAATCTACGGCAAGGATCTGTTGAATCTGTCAAAAGCCCTGTGCGCCGGCGGCGTGAGGCTGATCGAGTGTACTTTTGACCAACAGGACCCGGACTGCGTAAAAAAGACGCAGGAGGCCATTGGCCAGCTGTGCGGACAGCATGGAGACGAGATGATGTTCGGGGCGGGTACCGTCCTGACGCCGGAGCAGGCGGAAGCGGCGCGCGAGGCGGGGGCAAAGTATATTATTTCGCCCAATGTCAAGGAGTCGGTGATCCGAAAGACCAAGGAGATGGGCCTGGTTTCCATCCCAGGCGCGATGACCCCCACAGAAATCCTGGCCGCCCACGACTTCGGCGCTGACTTTGTTAAACTCTTTCCCGCCACCACACTGGGCTTTCCCTATATCAAAGATATTTTGGCGCCCATTACTCATGTGAAGCTGGTGGCCACCGGAGGCGTTACTGAGAGCAATTTCCAGCAGTATCTGGATCTGGGATTTGCCGGGGCGGGGGTCAGCGGGCGGCTGACGGATAAAAAGCTGATTGCTGAGGGCAATTGGGCGGAGTTCACCCGTCGCGCAAAGGTCTTTTCTGATATGACAGCGGGCAAGTAAAGGACCTGAGTGAAAAGGTCGATGGGCGAGGAATTTTGTCCGCCCGCATGGCAAAAAAATCGCAGCAATCTTAAAACGGTTCAAACTCCGGCTTTTTTGCCGTGCCGGCCCGGTTTGGTGATTTTGGCTCATATGCACATTGCATATTTTTGTAAATGATACCCTTTGAAAATTATGCAAATTTCCTCTAAAATAAAAGTATCTCAAGAAATGAAGGAATTTGCGCATGAAACGGATCAAAGCGGAATGCCTGGAGCAGACGCTCCACTTTCTTCTGAAGGATGGGTTTTCCCTGGAGGAGGCCAGGCAGCAGGTTCAGCAGGAGTACAAGACCTATCGGGCCCAGCTGGACCGCCGGGGAACCCTCTACAAGGTTCTGGAGGAAAGCGAACAGCCCGACGGTTCCCTAATCATTAAAATCAAGCGGCAGAACAACTACCACCCGGTGGGCGGTTATCTGGATTGAGCGCCGCCATGTATGCTGTAGGGACGTACCTTTTATATGGAAAGCTGGGCGTCTGCCAGGTGGAAAAGATTGGAGCGCCGCCCTTTCAGGAGGGAGAGGAGGAGTATTATACCCTCCGCTCTGTGTTCTCCACCAGCGGGGAGCTGATTTACATCCCGGTGGACGCGGCGGTGTCCGTGCGTCTGCTGGTTGGCGGCAGCGAGGCGTCCGACTATCTGGATCAGATTCCGGAGCTAAAGCCCGAGGCATTCAGCTCCAGAAAGCCTGCGGAACTGGCGGCGCATTATCAGCAGGTGCTCTCCTCCTGCGGGCCGAAGAACTGCCTGCTGCTCATCAAGGAAATCTACCTGAAAGAGAAGGAACTGGCCGCCCACAAGAAAAAGCTGGGACAGATGGATTCCCGGTACCTGAAAATTGCGGAGCGTCTGGTGTGCGAGGAGTTTGCCGTGGCGCTGAACACCAAACCGGAGTCCATCAAGGGTCAAGTGTACGCAGCGATAGAGCGCGAAGGGACCGTGCAATAGAAAACGGGAAGGGCCGCAGGATGATCCTGCGGCCCTCTTTGCTTTGGTAGTACCAAAAGGGCTCGTTTGAAAAATGTTAGAACGCCCAAACGACGGGACTTTCGTCCCTATGTTTCCCCATTTTCTTGAAATACATCCAGTATTCCTGCGAAAAATTGTGTTTGCCTGGCGGCGAAATCCCTCGTTGTTGAGCATGCTTCCATTTTTCAAGCAACGCCTAGTTTACTGAAATGCCAAACTCTCTCCGGAAGGACATCACAACACCCTGCCCGATCCATTCCGTGACGTCACAAGCCTTCGCGTTGAAGCCGTGGATACATCTGGGCATCAAATAGAACTCTACAGGAATGGCATCTTTTTGAAGGTTTTGAACATATTGCATGCTTTGGTCGCGTAGAGGGTCATACTCCGCCGCAATTACCATTGTGGGCGGAAGTTCGGAATAATCCAGTGCCACATTGGGGACCGCATAGTAAGAGGGCAACTGGCCGTTTAAGTCCCGGCAATACAGACGCACCTTATCCGCCAACTTATGTCCGCTTACAATCGGCGCATCATAACGCATTTGTTCTGCGGACAACAGGGGTTCCAGTCCCAGCACCGGCGTATTCAGTACATTCAGCTTAATCTCCGGTCCGCCATGGTCGCGGATATAAAAGGCCATCCCGGCACACAGGCAGCCGCCCGCACTGGTCCCATAAAGCCCCATCCGCTCTGGGTCGCCGCCCAGCTTTTCAGCGGCATTCTCATAAAGCCAGTTCCACACAGCAAGGCAGTCCTTCAGCGGCTCAGGGAACCGGTACTCAGGCGCCAGCCGGTAGTTCAGGGCCACAACTATGGAGGGGACATTCAATGCCAGATTTGTTACCCGATTGTTGTCGTTTTCGTAGCTCCCGGACACAAAACCTCCCCCATGGACATCCATAATAATGGGCAGCTTCTCTGGCCCAACATTTTTCGGACGGAAAATCTTCACTTCAATCTCTCGCTCCGGGTCCGGCACGGAGATTTTGTCATAGATAACCTCCAACTCCTCCGGCGGAACATATTGGGCTACCTTCTTGTTTTCGCCGGGCTTATTCCAGTCCCGAAAACTGGGGTGCAGGTTGTATTTTATCATTGTTCAGTCCTCCCCATAATACATTTCCCACTGGCTGGTGCTGTAAATCCGTGTCACTTCTTCCAGAGACAGGGTCAAAAATTCCTGATAGAGCGTTTTCAGCTCCGTCATAAACCGGGTCCACTCGCTGGGATCCACAAAAGCGTCCTTCTCCCCATTCAGCACCCGCCGACGCTTTTGATAGGTATCATTGTGGAAGGGGTGGTTCCCCAGCATAATATCCACCTTCTCGTCCCACACCTTGTCCAGCGAGGTCAGGAACTGCTCCCGCAGGCTCATAGGCAGGCCGTTCCGTTTCAGCTTTTCCTTGGACAGCGCAGCAAAGCCGGCCCCGCCGTAGATGCCCACCCTGCGGACAACCCCGTGGTCCTCCAGTTCCCAGAAATGTGACATAACCCCTTTGGTGTGGCCCGGCGTTAAAACGCACCGCATCCGGGTATTTCCCAACTCCACAATATCCCCGTCCCTTAGCTCCACGTCGGGGACAAAGCTCTCGTTAAATGGGTCCAGGGTCAGATTCATCCCCTGGAGACGGTCCGGGTTTTCACGCATATCTTGGGCGTCCACCTCACCCAGGAAAGTCTTGGCTCCCGTCAGATGAACCAGGGCGTTCACCGCTCCGTAGTGGTCCGGATGGGCGTGGGAGACCACAATATATTTCAGGTCCTGAAGCCGGAAGCCCAGCTTGCAGATGCCGCCCACCAGACCGGGCAGGGCCGAGGCGCAGGGAGTATCCAAAAGGATCAGGCCATCCCCCGTATTGATCAGATGGCTGGAGCACCACAGATTTCCGACAAAATACAGGTTTCCGGCAATCTGAAAGGGCTCGCGCCAGAGCAAGTAGGGGTGCTTCTTGCTCGCTTCAGGGGGCATCATATTGCCAAATCGATTGAACTTCATAGAATCCACCTTCCTTATTTTAAATTTTAGCCAGAGGGATCACGCCAAATATCAGAGCAAAGGCAATTGAGATAATATTGGTCACAGTCTGAATCCGCACCGCGTGTTTACAGTATTGGTTCAGGTCCAACTCCAGCAGGGAGCAGCCCACCACGTTCGCTGTATTGAAGGGGGTAGAACCAGTGGCCAGGGTCATATTTACCAGGTAGGGGGCGATAACCGCCATACCGGTCAGTCCGAACTGGGCGCCCACCGCCATAAACACCGGATAGAGAGTGGTGTACACGCGGCTGGGGATGTACCGCACAAAGATAACAATAGGAACCAGCATGATGATATGCAGATGCTGCATCAGGAAGCTGGGGAATACGGCAATCAGGGTTTCGCCTAGGGCTTTGACCATGCCCATGTCCATAAAGATAGCCAGATAGACGCTAATGCCCAGCATCATCAGCAGGGTGTCTACATAACGGGCGGCATTTTTCTGGATGATCTTTCCAAAATCCTTGGGGTAATTGACGATAATCATATAGGCTGCACCAGCCATAAATACCAGGTAGGCCGGAATCTTGAAGGCGACCAGCCCCACCATCAGGACCACAAATACCAGAAGGTTTGCCCAGAACAGCTTGGGTCGGCGCAGCTGGTTGTCCGACTTTTCAGTCGACTCTTCCACGTCCTCCACAACCTCCAGTTTAAAGCTGCCAACTGCCTTTTTATGGCGGTACGCGTAGTAGCACCACTGGAAAATAATGCCGGGGATCATGCACAGGGCCATCCGGGAGGCGGCAGAGGCCAGCTCCTGGGGCTCGCAGCCAAGCACCACCGAAACGTTGATGGCACCGGCGCTCCAGGGCAGAATCATCATCACGGCCAGCCCGGTCTGACACAGGATAAAGCAGGTCTCCCGGCTGAGTCCGTACTTTTTATACAGCGGGAGCAGCACCGGGAAAATGATCAGGAAGGTCACCGTAATCTGGGCGGTCAGGCCGCACAGAAGAGCCACCGCGGTGGTCAGGATCATCAGCAGGATCACGTTCATACGGCCGCCCAGCAGCCGCATCAGACCGTTGATCATGGTCTCAAACATACCGCTCTCAGTAAGCATGGAAAAATAGATAATGGCAAACAGAAGCAGATAGCCGCCCGAGGCCATGCTGTCGTTCATTTTTGCCAACAGGGATGTGCTGATCTCAGGAATGCTATATCCCAGGCACAGGGCTGCCCCAACGGGGATAAACAGCAGAGCCAAGTACATAGGTACCCTCTTTTGGAAACCCGCGAGAATGATTAGGACTACCATAAGGATCGCAACCAACGTGATGTTCATAGCTCCTCCCTCAACTTTTAAAGTGATTTGTAATATCGGAATTCCTTGGTAATATCATAGAAAATTTCAAAAAAACAATCAATAATTTAGTCGATATAATATAATGTCAAAATTGCATAAACCAGGGTGCAAAAAAACAGGCCGCTGGCGGTCTCACTCCGCCAGCGGCCTGTAAAGTATACATTTGCAGTTTGTTTCGGTCTGTGCCGGGGCGGGAATTGCAAGGATATTTCTCGGCGCATTGGGAATCATCCAAAGGGCGGGAAAATCATGTACGCTGAAAGTGCAGTCAAAAATGTTACAATCAGCAGGCAAGGCAGGGTATATTTCATAATTTTAATTGGGTTGTACTGCCCTGCCGCAAAGGCCAGTGCGCAGGTGGTGCTGCCCGTCGGGAAGCAGAATGCGTAGTTCGCCGCCAGGGAGACAACCCCCACCATCCCACGGGGATCCATATTCCCCGCCACGGCCATAGATGCCACCAGAGGGATCAGCACCGCCACAGTCCCGCCGTTGGAGAGAAAGGTGGTCATCAGGGATGTGAACATACAGATGATTAAAAGGATCAAGAACCCGTTGTCCGTCCAGCTGATCAGCTTCAGCAGCAGATTGCCCAAAACCTCCGCGGCTCCGGTTTTTGTCAGCGCCCCGGTTACGCCCAGAATGCCAGCCAGCATCCAGACCGTGTCAGAGGCCACGCTGCCGATCAGCTCCTTCGTATTCAAAATCTTGGTGAACCCCAAGGCGCAGACACAGGCCGCAGGGAAAATCCACATCAGGTTCCCAAAATACGAGTTGAACACCAAAACTACAATTGTCGCTGCAAACAGGAGATAGATGAATATTTCCTGCCATTTATGAAGAGAACTTGCCTCTATCTTAGTATCGGAAACATTGGCCAGATTCAGGTTTTTTTGGGGAAACACTTTCCAAATAAAGAGCACAATCACCAGCATTGCCAGGCTGGGAATAATCCTCATCCGGAAATTATCCCCATACTGGAACAGATACTGGGGATCGGTAACAATTCCGCCCATGTAGGCGTTTGCGTTAAAGTCACGGGTCGCGCCCAGGCCTACGGGAACCAGGCCCTCCCAGCAGACGTTGAGCATCAAAAGCGGCATGATGACCCGGGAGGGGGACACCTCGCCTGTGTCAGGCAGCGCGTCCATAAAGGCCAGGATCATGGCCATAGCTACAATGCCAGGCATGATAATCAGCATAACTACATAGACGCCCACCATAATCACAATCAGCGCCATATCCCGCTTGCCCGCCATAGCTCCCAGCAGCCCTTTTAATTTAAATGCTAGGCTGGTCTTCTGCAGCGCCGCACTCATGGCAAACATGGAAGCAACCATAATGATATTTTGGCTGCTCAATCCTGTAAAGGATTCTGGAATCGTATTTATACCGGCGATAACCAGCGCGACGGAACAGGCCATAGTGATCAGCCCAAAGGGATATTTCCCGCTTAGGAACAGGATAGACATGATAACTGTGATCACCAGGGTAATGATGATTTGAGTATTCATAAAGCCGTACGCTCTCCTCCTGGAAAACGATTTCCCTCCTCTTTTTCTCTGTTTTTGCCTGAAATCTCTTGCGCAAAAGCATTATATACTATATAATGAAGCACAATTTCCGAAACATTCTGATTCCTCCCCGATCTGTTTCTTGATGTGCGATGTTGTGATTTATGTTAAAATCTGCAGCGAAAAAAGTCAATTCATTGTATGATATAAGCTATTTCAAAAACCGAATAAGCCCGAAGCAGATGGCGCCTCAAGCCGGAGATTATTCTGCTCTTGACATAGTAATATGAAAGGCAACCTAATGACAGCTTCTGAAGCAGAGTTTAAAATGATTTTCAATCTTGGCATTTCATTCAATCTTCCCTTTTAATGAGGTGTGATATGGATATTTTTCAAATCAAGTACTTCTTGGAGCTGAAGGAGCACGAACATATGTCGATCACTGCGGAACTGCTCAATATATCCCAGCCAACTCTGAGCCGGAGCATCTCCTCACTGGAGGCCGAGCTTGGCGTGCAGCTTTTCGACCGCTTTGGGAAACGGATTAAGCTGAATCACAATGGGGAGGAATTTGCCAGATATGCGGAAAAGGCGGTCCATTTTCTGAACCAGGGGATTACTTCCATCAAAAAGCTGCGCTATGAGGTGACAGGAAAAATCACAATCCTCGCCTACGCCTACGCTCCTGTCCTGGGAAATTGTATATCCTCATATGCCCAGATGAACCCCCACGTCCAATTCATAGTCAGCCAATTTGCGCTGGGCGGAAAACTAAAGCAGTCCGAAACGCCGGATTTTATCTTGTGCAGTTCCGGGGGCCCCTTAGCCTTTGACCAGGAACAGTTTTGGGTAGAAGAGCCGCTGCAGCAGACAGACTATGTGCTTGCCGCGTCCAATCGCCTACTGCCCTTGGACCCTGAACGGACTTCCATATCCCCAAGTGAACTGAGAGAAATGCCATTTATCACGATGATGAATCGTTCTATTTTTTTCCAGGATTTTACGTTTCAAATTTGCCAAAATGCCGGATTCTTTCCGCAGTGCGTTTTAGAAACTGACAACTACTCTGTACAGATGGAATTTGTGCGCCAGGGACTGGGGGTGGCAATTTTCCCCAGCAATTACATTCAATATTTAAAAACACCGTTTTCTGATATCTCTGTTTATAAATTAGATAATTGTTCTTACTGTCATACACTCTCATTGCTCCGCCGGAAAAAAACCCAAATGAGTGAATCAGCCCAAGATTTTTGGGATTATGTATTGAGCAGTTACGACCGTCCGGAGGATCAACGCCCTTAGGGCTTGTTTGAAAAATGTCAACATGCCCAAACGTCGGCTCTTTTTCCGCCATGCTTTGCCAATTTTCCTTGAAATACATCCAGTATTCCTGCGTC
>JAAWLY010000034.1 GCA_022798155.1 Lawsonibacter sp.
CACTGACCTGGAGGAAGCCTACCGGCTGTGGCAGACGGCACAGTATGACGGCTTCACCGGCGTTACCCGGTCCGGCGACTGCCCCTGGGTGTGGCTGGTGAATGTGGACCACCTGTACTGGGTCCGGGACGGGTTGGCGGTGGCCGAGCAGAAAATCCACCCCCACGGCCACGGCTGGTCCATCGTCAACAACGTAGATCAATGGAGATGGGAATGAGACATCGACTGCAATTTACCGCCAAAAAACTGGTCCGCATGGCTCTCCTCCTGCTGGGGGTGAGCCTGACGGCTTTTCTGCTGATGGACGCCTCCCCTCTGGACCCCCTCCAGACCAACATCGGTCAGGCGGCTCTGGGGAGCATGTCCCCGGAGCAGGTGGCCAGGCTGGAGGAGTACTGGGGGGCAGACGCCCCGGCGGCGGAGCGGTATCTGGGCTGGCTGGGCAGCGCCCTGCGGGGGGATCTTGGAATCTCGCTGCTCTACCGCCGGCCGGTGGCGGAGGTGATCGGCCAGCGGCTTGGAAACTCCTTGTGGGTGCTGGTTTTCGCCTGGATGATTTCCGGGGCGCTGGGGCTGGGGCTGGGTGTGCTGGCCGGGGCCTGCCGGGGCCGTTGGCCGGACAGGCTGGTGCGGGGGTGCTGCCTGACCCTGTCCAGCACCCCCTCCTTCTGGCTGGCACTGGTGCTGCTGATGGTGTTTGCCGTGTGGCTGAAGGTGCTGCCCATCGGGCTGGCCGTCCCCATTGGGGCGGCGGCGGACAGCGTCACCCTGGCCCAGCGGCTGCGCCACGCCCTGCTGCCCGCCCTCACCCTGTCCATCACCGGCCTGTCCGGCGTTGCCCTGCACACCCGGGAGAAGGTGGCGGACGTGCTGGACAGCGACTACATCCTCTACGCCCGGGCCAGAGGGGAGGGGCACATCCTCCGCCGGCATGTGCTGCGCAACGTGGCGCTGCCCGCCATCACGCTGCAATTCGCCTCGGTGGGAGAGATCATCGGCGGGGCGGTGCTGGTGGAGCAGGTTTTCTCCTACCCCGGGCTGGGCCAGGCGGCGGTGACCGCCGGACTGGGGGGCGATATGCCTCTGCTGCTGGGGGTGACGGCGGCCACCGCCGCCCTGGTCTTTGGGGGCAATCTGGCCGCCGACCTGCTCTACGGCGTGGTAGACCCCCGCATCCGAAGGGGGGCGGCCAAGGGATGAACCGGCGGAAGAGCACGGTGCTGCTGCTGATTGGGGCGGGGACGGCCCTGTGCGCCCTGGTGCTGGCCGGGGAGCTGGCGGCGGGGGCGGGAGCGGCCGACTTTGCCCGGAAGAACCTGGCCCCGTGCCTGGCCTTCCCCTTCGGCACCGACTGGATGGGGAGGGACATGCTCTCCCGGACGCTGGCGGGGCTGTCGCTGTCCATCCGCATCGGGGTGGTCACCGCCCTTCTCAGCGGGGCGGTGGCCCTGGTGCTGGGGACGGCCTGCGCCCTCTTTGGGGGCTGGGTGGATGGGGCCATCTCCTGGGTCATCGACCTGGTGATGGGGGTGCCCCACATCCTGCTTGTCATTTTAATCTCCATCGCCTGCGGCCGGGGGGCCGTGGGGGTGACGGCGGGGGTGGCGCTGACCCACTGGCCCTCCCTGGCCCGGGTGCTCCGGGGGGAGGTGCTCCAGCTGCGCCAGGCCCCCTATGTCCGGATGGCCCGGCGGCTGGGGCTGTCCTGGGGGAGGATTGCCCGGCTGCATCTGCTGCCCCACCTGCTGCCCCAGCTGCTGATGGGGCTGATTCTTCAGTTCCCCCACGCCATCCTACACGAGGCCAGCGCCACCTTTTTGGGCTTTGGCCTGTCTCCGGAGCAGCCGGCCATCGGGGTAATTCTGGAGGAGAGCATGGGCTATCTGGCCACCGGACGGTGGTGGCTGGCGGTGTTTCCCGGGATTTCCCTGGTGCTGGTGGTGATGCTGTTCACGGCGGCGGGGGAGCGGCTGCGGCTGCTGCTCGCGCCGGCCACGGCCCAGGAGTAGGAGGGGCGGAATGGAGCCGATTTTATCTGTGGAAAATCTGTCTGTCACCTTTGAGCGCTACGGCCGGGGCTTTTCCCGGGTGGCGCTGCCCGCCATCCGGGCGCTGTCGCTGACGGTGGAGCCCGGCCAGGTGACGGCGGTGGCGGGGGAGAGCGGATCGGGCAAGAGCCTGCTGGCCCACGCCATCCTTCAGATCCTCCCCCGGAACGCCCGGGTGTCCGGAACAATTCTCTATGGCGGCGCCCCCCTCACCCGGGCTCGGGGGGAGGCGCTCCGGGTGAGGGAGATTGCCCTGATTCCCCAGGGGGTGACCTACCTGGACCCCATGATGAAGGTGGGGGAGCAGATCCGCCGGGGACGAAAGGACCCGGAGACCCGGGCACGGTGCCGGGCGGTGCTGGCGCGCTACGGCCTGGGGCCAGAGGTGGAGGAGCTCTACCCCTTCCAGCTGTCCGGGGGGATGGCCCGGCGGGTGCTTATCGCCTGTGCCGTGATGGAGTCCCCCCGGCTGATCGTGGCCGACGAGCCCACCCCCGGCCTGGATGTGAAATCCGCCGGGCGGGTGCTGGGCCACTTCCGGGAGCTGGCCGACCGGGGGGCGGGGGTGCTGTTTATCACCCACGACCTGGAGCTGGCCCTCACCGTGGCCGACAAGGTGGCGGTTTTTTGGGAGGGACGGACGGTGGACGAGGTGCCGGCCGCCTGTTTCCACTCCGGCCAGGGGCTGACCCACCCCTATACCCGGGCCCTGTGGCGGGCCATGCCGGGGAATGGGGTTTGGTAGGGAGAACGCCCTCTTTCGAGAATTTTAATGTAGGGGCGGATGGTATCCGCCCCTACAGATGGGACGGGAGGAAAATTATGATCCTGGAGGCCAAAAACATCACCTTCCGCTATCCCCGCCGGGGGAGCGGCCCGGTGCTGGACGGGGTGAGCCTCACCCTGGAGACGGGGGAGCGGCTGGGGCTGTCCGCCCCCAGCGGCCGGGGCAAGACCACCCTGTGCAAGGTGCTGGCGGGCTGGGAGAGGCCGGAGCGGGGGGAGGTGCTGCTGGACGGCGTCCCCCTGTCCCGATACCGGGGGTTTTGCCCGGTGCAGCTGCTGTGGCAGCACCCGGAGGAGGCGGTGGACCCCCTGCTGCCCCTGGGGCGGACTCTGGGGGAGGGGGGGCCTGTGGACCCCGCCCTTCTAGAGGGGTTGGGCGTCCAGGACAGCTGGCTGGAGCGCTATCCCTCGGAGCTGTCGGGCGGGGAGCTCCAGCGGATCTGCATCGCCCGGGCCCTGCGGCCGGGGCTGAGGTTTCTGCTGTGCGACGAGATGTCCGCCATGCTGGACCTGGTCACCCAGGCCCGAATCTGGAACTTCCTGCTGGAGGAGGGGGCGCGGCGGGGGCTGGGGCTGCTGGTGGTCAGCCACGACCCCGCCCTGCTGGAGCGGCTTTGCACCCGGACCGCTTTTGCTTGACATTTTTTAAACAAGCCCTAAACTAAAGAAAAAGGAGGGCGGGCCGATGGAGCTTCAACAGATACAGACCCAAAAACTGAGCCAGCAGCTTTTAAGCGTGGAGCTGCTCCGGCTGGGCACACTGGAGCTGGGGGCCTATGTGCGGGAGCTGGCCCAGGAGGGCTGTGGAATCTCCCGCCGCACGGTGGCGAAATACCGGGGAGAGCTGGGAATCCCAGCCGCATCGGGGCGAAAAAAGCGGGGATAGAGGGAAAGCTTGTTGTCACCAGCGCAGAGGAATACCCCTTTGCGCCGGTGTTTTTTGTCCAGTTTTTGCCTTGCGCCGCCCAGACGGCTGTGCTATGATACTGCAAAGCTGACTGAGCGGCAAATAGGCGGGGCGCGCCGCCTTTTTGGATTTATGGCGTGCCCGGCGGTCACGCCCTGCATACCGGCCGCGATTTTGAAGATTATAACAGTCAGCCATTCCTTCCCAATGAGGAGGTGCGATTGATGTATTTAGAGGAATACCGAAAAGCCCGCCAGCTGGGCCAGAAGGAAGCGAAGCTGTGCCAGTCCAGGGGAGGCTCCCCCTACCTGCCGGTGCTGGACGACATCCTGTCGGCGGAGGAGACCTGCGGCGAGGTCAGTCTGGGGCTGGTGGACATCCCCCTGGAGCTGATTGTGGGCACCCGGACCGCCGGGCGCAGCCAGGCCTTTTCCCGCAGCTTCTACCCCCTGATGGCGGAGGACTCCGAGTTTGCCCACAAGTGGATGAGTTTGTGCAAGGCCCACATGGAGGAGGGCATCACCGACCCCATCAAGGTCTATGAATATATGCACACCTTTTACGTAGTGGAGGGCAACAAGCGGGTGAGCGTGCTGCGCTATTTCGGCGCGGTGAACATCCCCGCTGAGGTCACCCGCATCCTGCCGCTGAAAAACGAGTCCAAGGCCAGCAGGATCTATTACGAATATGTGGATTTCTACCGGCTTTCCGGAATCAATTACCTGTGGTTCAGCGCGGTGGGCCGGTTCCCCCGGCTCCAGGAGGCGGTGGGCAAGGCCCCGGACGAGAAGTGGAGCGAGGACGAGCGGCGCAAGTTTTTCTCTGTCTACTCCCGCTTCGCCGCCCTGTACGGCGACAAGAGCGCCAAGGAGCTGGCCGGACGGATGACCGTGGGCGATGCGCTGCTGCTCTACCTGGACATCTTTGGCTACGAGACGGTAAAGCAATACACCCAGACCCAGATGAAGGAGGGCTTCCTCCAGCTGCACCAGGCTTTTTCCTTGAAGAAAAAGCCCCTCCAGGATTTAAATCCGCTGAAAGGACTGCTGGGCCGATGAAGATTTTGGCGTTGTCTGACCAGGAATCTCTGGGGCTGTGGGACTACTTCAGCCCCAAGCGGCTGGAGGGGATCGACCTGATCCTCTCCTGCGGCGACCTGGACCCCCGGTATCTGTCCTTTGTCGCCACCTTTGCCCACGGGCCGGTGCTCTATGTCCACGGCAACCACGACGACCGCTACGCCCAGGTGCCGCCGGAGGGCTGCATCTGCGTGGAGGATAAGATCTACACCTGGAAAGGGGTGCGGATTCTGGGCCTGGGGGGCTCGGTGCGGTATAAGCAGAAAGGGGAGCACCAGTACACCCAGCGGCAGATGGAGCGGCGGGTGAGGAAGAAGAAGCTGGCCCTGATGCGCGAGAAGGGCTTCGACATCCTGCTCACCCACGCCCCCGCCCTGGGGCTGAACGACGGCGACGACCTGGCCCACATGGGCTTTGACGTGTTCAACACCCTGATGGATCGCTACCACCCCCGCTATTTTGTCCATGGCCACGTTCACCTGAACTACGGCCAGGACCTGCCTAGGCTGTCCTCCTATGGAGATACCCAGGTTATCAACGCCTACGAGAGCTACACCTTTGAATATTGACCCGCCGCCGGAGGAGATTTTTTCCTCCGGCGTTTTGTATCTTGCAAGGGTTGTCGGATTATGGTACAATATGGATAGGAAAATTTGCGGAAAAGGCGGAGTGAGTTTTATGTCAGAACTAACACCTGCTGCACAGCCCAAGCTGCGTCCGGAGTTGATGCTCCAGGTGTGCCGGGCGCTGAACTTTGACCCGGACGAGTTTGCCAAACGCCACGCCGGGGAGTTTGTCCACCAGTACCTCCGGGTGGACGGAATGCTCAGCTATGTGGGGGAAGAGATTGTCTTTTACCTGGCCAAGCGGGTAAACGAGTGCCTGTCCAAGGCGGAATACGCCCTGCTGTCCTACATCGAATACGCCGGCAGGGGAGAGCGGGAGGCAGACTCCGACAGCTTCAGCGAAGCGGTGGCCCGCTATCTCCAGGTCCGGCAGAGGGTGGGGGACGGCTGGGTCTATGCCTTCGAGGGCGAGGGGGCCAAGGCCAGGTGCTTAGAGGTCTACCCCCAGATGTACGACATTGCCCACGCGATGTACGCCTTTGCCCAGGAAATGGACGAGCTCAAGCAGGTGGCCAAGACCGACGGCCCAGACGCCTGGCCCAATCCGAACAAGATCCCCAAATAAGCAGATTTGACGGCGCGGAGTCCTCCGCGCCGCCTTATTTTGCCAAAATGAATTTTTCCCTGCAATTTGTCTTGTCTAACCCCGTCGAACTGTGGTAAAATTGCAGGAAATGGCCCCTGGGCAATCCGGAAGCCTTTTGAGCAGAAACGAGAAGAGAGAGGAGAACAGCAGCCATGTCCAATGGAATTTCCATGGAGCGGGTGGAGCAGATTATCGACAGCTACGGCTGTCAGGTCCACCACCTGATTGCCATTATGCAGGACATCCAGGCGCAGTACAAGTACCTCAGCCCCGCGGTGCTGGAGCGCATCGCCCAAAAGCTGGGGGTGGGGGTGGCCAAGGTCTACAGCGTGGCCACCTTCTACGAGAATTTTTCTTTGGAGGCAAAGGGAAAGTACATCATCAAGGTGTGCGACGGCACCGCCTGCCATGTGCGCAAGTCCCAGCCCATCTACAACGCCATCAAGGAATATCTGGAGCTGGAGGGCAAGCAAAAGACCTCCGCCGACGGCCTGTTCACCCTGGAGACGGTGGCCTGCCTGGGGGCCTGCGGTCTGGCGCCGGTGGTCACGGTAAATGACCAGGTCCACTCCAAGATGAGCCCGGAGCTGGCCATCGAGCTGCTGGAGAGCTTACGAAAGGAGGACGCCGCCAATGGCTGAGATGAACCGGGAACGGCTGGAGGTCCGCCGGGTAAAGGCCAAGCGGGCCCTGTCCTATCAAAAGAAGCAGATTCTGCTGTGTGCCGGCACCGGCTGCATCGCCGGCGGCTCCCTGAAGCTGTACGACTACTTTAAAGAGGAGTGTGCCCGCCGGGGGCTGGACGTCTATGTGGGCCTGACCCAGGAGAACGAGGTGGAGGACGTCACCGAGCCCAAGGGGGACGGGGTCTATCTGAAAAAGAGCGGCTGCCACGGCTTCTGCGAGATGGGCCCCCTGGTCCAGATCGAGCCGGAGGGCATCCTATACACCCATGTGCAGCTGGAGGACTGCGACGAGATCATTGAAAAGACCATCCTGAAAGGGGAGGTGGTGGAGCGGCTGCTCTACGAGCTGGAGGGGGTCAAGTATCCCAAGCACAGCGATATCCCCTTCTACCACCGGCAGCACCGGATCGTCCTGGAAAACTGCGGCACCACCGACGCTGAGGACATCGACGAGTACCTGGCCAAGGACGGCTATGTGGCCTTTGAAAAGGCCCTCTTTGAGATGACCGACGAGGCCATTTGCAAGGAAATCATGGACTCCGGCCTGCGGGGCCGGGGGGGCGGCGGTTTCCCCGCCGGGCGCAAGTGGGACAGCGTGCGCAAGCAGCCCAAGGGCAAGAAGTACGTGGTGTGCAACGGCGACGAGGGCGACCCCGGGGCCTTTATGGACCGCTCCATCATGGAGGGCAACCCCCACTCCATCATCGAGGGGATGCTCATTGCCGCCATCGCTGCGGGCAGCGACGAGGGCTATATCTACGTCCGGGCGGAGTACCCCCTGGCGGTGGCCCGGCTGAAAACCGCCATCGCCAAGGCCCGGGAGATGGGCCTGCTGGGGGACCACATCCTGGGCACAGCGTTCTCCTTCCACCTCCACGTCAACCGGGGGGCGGGCGCCTTTGTCTGTGGCGAGGGCAGTGCCCTGACCGCCTCCATCGAGGGCAACCGGGGCATGCCCCGGGTCAAGCCGCCCCGGACAGTGGAGCACGGCCTGTGGGCCCAGCCCACGGTGCTCAACAACGTGGAGACCTTCTCCGCCGTCCCCCTGATCATCCGGAAGGGGTCGGCCTGGTTTAAGTCCATCGGCACGGAGAAGTCCCCGGGCACCAAGGCCTTCGCCCTGACGGGCAACGTGGTGAACACCGGCCTGATCGAGGTGCCCATGGGGGCCACCCTGCGGGAGATCATCTTCGACATCGGCGGCGGCATCAAGGACGGCAAAAAATTCAAGGCCGTCCAGATCGGCGGCCCCTCCGGCGGCTGTCTCACCGAGGAACACCTGGACCTGCCCCTGGATTTCGACTCCCTGAAAAAGCTGGGGGCCATGATTGGCTCGGGCGGGCTGGTGGTCATGGACGAGGACACCTGCATGGTGGAGGTGGCCCGGTTCTTCATGAACTTCACCCAGAATGAGTCCTGCGGCAAGTGCGTCCCCTGCCGGGAGGGCACCCGGCGGATGCTGGAGATCCTCACTCGCATCGTCAACAACGAGGGCTCCCTGGAGGACCTGGACCTGCTGGAGGAGCTGTCCGCCACCATCAGCGAGACTGCCCTGTGCGGCCTGGGCCAGTCGGCCTGCAAGCCGGTGCAGAGCACATTAAAGTACTTCCGGGACGAGTACCTGGCCCACGTGGTGGACAAACACTGCCCCCACTGCAACGGCCGGAAAAAGGTGCTGCAAATTGATCCGGAGCTGTGCAAGGGCTGCGGCAAGTGTATGCGCCAGTGCCCCATGGAGGCCATCTCCGGACAGATCCGGATGCCCCACGTTATCGACACGGAAAAATGTATCAAATGCGGCGCGTGCTGGGGCTGCTGTCCCTTCGGCGCCATTCGGGAGGAGTGAGCGGCATGGCAAAGGGAATCATGTACATCGACGGCCAGCGGGTGCCCTTCGACGGGGAGCCCAACGTGCTGTCCGTCATCCGAAAGGCCGGCATCGAGATGCCCACCTTCTGCTACTACTCCGACCTGTCGGTCTATGGCGCCTGCCGCATGTGCGTGGTGGAGGACGAGCGGGGGAAGATCGAGACCTCCTGCTCCATGCAGCCCCGTGACGGGCTGAAAATCCGCACCAACACCGCCCGCCTGCTCAAGCACCGGCGGATGATCCTGGAGCTGATGCTGGCCTCCCACAACTGCAGCTGCACCACCTGCGAGAAGAGCGGCGACTGCCACCTCCAGGCCCTGGCCGTCCAGTTCGGCATCCACCGGGTCCGCTTCGGCGACAGCCGGGAGGAGAAGGAGCTGGATATGTCCAGCCCCGCCGTCATCCGGGACCCCAGCAAGTGCATCCTCTGCGGCGACTGCGTCCGGGTCTGCGGCGAGAACATCGGGATGCATATCATCGACTTCGCCCACCGGGGCTACAACATGCGGGTCATGCCCGCCTTTGACCGGAACCTGGACCAGACCCACTGCATCAGCTGCGGCCAGTGCTCCGCCGTCTGCCCCACCGGCGCGATCACCGTAAAGAACCAGATCGGCGACGCCTGGCGGGCCATCCACGACCCCAAGAGGCGGGTGGTGGTGCAGATCGCCCCCGCCGTCCGGGTGGCGGTGGGCGAGGCCTTCGGCCTGGCCCCCGGCCAGAACGCCCTGGACCAGCTGGTGTCCGCCCTGAAGCTGATGGGGGTGGACGAGGTGTACGACACCACCTTCGGCGCCGACTTCACCACCATCGAGGAGGGCACCGAGTTCCTCCAGCGGCTGGAGAAGGGGGGGCCCTTCCCCATGTTCACCTCCTGCTGCCCGGCCTGGGTGAAGTATCTGGAGAACGAGAACCCCAAATACCTCAAGCATATCTCCACCTGCAAGTCCCCCATGCAGATGTTCGCCTCCATTTTGAAGGACAAGTACGCCCAAAAGGATCAGGAGGACGGCCGCTCCACCTACCACATCGCCATCATGCCCTGCACCGCCAAGAAGATGGAAGCCGCCCGGCCGGAGTTTGTCCAGCCCGACGGCTCCCCGGCGGTGGACCTGGTGCTCACCACCAAGGAGATCATCAAGATGGTCCAGGAGTCGGGCATCCAGCTGACCAAGCTGGAGTACGAGTCCCCCGACCTGCCCTTCGGCCTGGGCTCCGGCGCGGGCACCATCTACGGCACCACCGGCGGTGTGGCCGAGGCGGTGGTCCGGTTCTGCCTGCCGGACAAGTCCAAAAACGTGCTGCGGGAGCTGAAATACTCCCCCCTGCGGGGAGATCGCTCCATCCGGGTGGCCGTTATCAAGGTGGGGGACCGGGATGTCCACCTGGCCATTGTCCACGGCCTGGCCAACGCCCAGCGGCTGCTGCGCGAGATCGAGGCGGGCAACGCCTACTTCGACCTGGTGGAGGTCATGACCTGTCAGGGCGGCTGTGTGGGCGGCGCGGGCCAGCCCCACGGCATGAAGCAGGACAAGACCGACCGGGCCGAGGGCCTGTACTCCCTGGACCGCTCCGCCCCCTTCAAGCGGGCCGAGGTCAACCCGGTGGTCAGCGCCCTGCTCCAGGACCTGGACCAGGACAAGCGCCATGAGCTGCTCCATGTGAACTATGTGAAGGAATAAAAGAAAGGCCCTCCGCCCTTGGCGGAGGGCCTTTGTATATTACTTGTAGGAGTCTGCCAGTTCCTTGAACTTAGGCAGAGCACGGCGGATGGTGTCGGGCTGGACGCAGTAGGAGATGCGCACATGTCCGGGCGCGCCGAAGCCGGAGCCGGGGACAATGAGCAGGTCCAGCTTTTTGGCCCGCTCACTGAAGGCCGCGTCGTCGGGTTCCAGGGAGCGGGGGAAGAGGTAGAACGCCCCGCCGGGCTGTACCACGTGGTAGCCCATCTCCCGCAAGGCGGAGACGAACAGCTTGGCGTTTTCCTCATAGATCTTGATGTCGGAGGTCATGTCGCAGCACAGGGAGGTGACCTGCTGGAACAGGCTGGGGGCGTTGACATAGCCCAGGGAGCGGCCCGCGCCGGCCACGGCGGCGTAGACGTCGCCGGCGTCGGTGATGTCCTCGGGGACCAGCACATAGCCGATGCGCTCGCCGGGCAGAGACAGGGACTTGGAGAAGGAGTAGCACACGATGGTGTCGCGATAGATGTGGGGCACCCAGGGGACCGCTACCCCGGCGTAGGCGATCTCCCGGTAGGGTTCGTCGGAGATCAGGTAGATGGGGTGACCGAACTGTTTGCTCTTCTGGGTGAGGATGGCCCCCAGGCGCTCCAGGGTCTGTTTGGAGTACACCACGCCGGAGGGATTGTTGGGGCTGTTGATGAGCACGCCCTTGGTGTGCTGGGTGATGGAGCGCTCAAAGGCGTCGAAGTCGATTTGAAAGGCCTCAATCTCCGGGGGGATAAGGACCATCTTGGCCCCGGCCCCCTCGATGAACACCTTGTACTCGGGGAAGTAGGGGGCAAAGACGATAAACTCGTCGCCGGGGCAGGTCAGGCCGTTGAACACGCAGCACAGGGAGGCGGCGGCCCCCACGGTGAGGTAGAGCCGGTCGGCGGTGTAGTGGGCGCCGAAGCGGCGGTTGAGGGAGTCGGCAAAGCGCTGCCGGGCGTCTTGGGCCCCCTGGGCGCTGGTGTAGGCGTGGATCAGGTCGGGCTGCTCCTGGAGCAGGCGGATGGCCGTGTCGTTGACGGCGGCGGGGGCGGGGACGCTGGGATTGCCGATGGAGAAGTCAAAAACGTTTTCCGCGCCCACCTGGGCGGCGCGGAGTTTGCCATATTCAAACAGCTCGCGGATGACCGACCGGGCGGTGCCCAGCCCTCTCATACGTTCAGAAACCATGGGAAAAACCTCCTGAATTAAAAGACCGCATTGAAAACCGCTGGGAATCAACACCGGCCCTGAATTTGTTCCATTATATCACAATAGTTTATTGTAGTAAAGCGGAAAATGAGAGAGGGAGGTCAAACCGCAATAATTGCTAAATATTGTCAAATAGAATGAAGTTGACGAAGAAAACTTTAACATACCTGTCCAATTTGGAAATTTCTGACCTTTACAAAGTCGAACCGCGGGGCTATAATTTTGAAAGACTTCGGGACTCTGTCTTTTGGCGGAGGGGGGCTGTAATATGCAGATATTATCGGGCAAGGCGATTATGGAGCAGATTGTGGTGGGCCGGCTGTGTTTTTACCGCCGTCCCGCGCCTCAAGTTCAGCTCTACGCGCAAAACGGCTGGCGGCAGGAGATCAACCGCTTTTACCAGGCCCAGCAGACCGCCATCCTGGAGCTGAATACCTTCTACCAGCGGGCGCTGAACCAGGTGGGGGAGGGGGTGGCCTCCATTTTCTCCATCCACGGGATGCTGCTGGAGGACCACGACTATGTAGAGACCGTCCGCTCCCTGATTCAGGGGCAGGGGGCCACGGCGGAGTACGCGGTGCAGATGGCGGAGATCAGCTTTACCGCCGCCTTTGCCGCCATGGACAGCCCATACATGCAGGCCCGGGCGGTAGACATCCGCGACATCTCCCAGCGGGTGCTCCGGGCGCTGATGGGGGGGCGGCAGATCCTTTTGATGGACGAGCCGGCCATCCTGGTGGCTGACGAGTACCTGCCCAGCGAGGTGATGGACTTCGACCAGCGCCGGCTGCTGGGGCTGATTACCCGGAAGGGCAGCCTGGACAGCCACACCGCCATGCTGGTGCGGGCCTACCACATCCCCGCCATTGTAGAGGTGAATGTCACGGCCAAGTGCGAGGGGCACTTGGCCCTGATGGACGGCTATACCGGCAGCGTATACATCGATCCTGAGCAGGAGCAGCTGGACCAGCTGCGGGAGCTCTACCAGGCCAACGGCCGGCCCAAGGGCCTGGCTGTGGCGCGATAACAGACGGCCCCCGGCTTTTGCCGGGGGCCGTTTTACTATCCTTGGACCACGGGGCAGACGGGGTGGAACTGATGGACCTCCTCGTCCCCCCGGAGGATGCGCAGGCCGCCCAGAGCCAGGGCCTCCATCTCGTTCTCTCCAGGGAGGACCACCACCCGGCACAGGTTGTGGAGGTAGTCGATAACCTTGCCGGTGAGCATGTTAGAGTTGGCCAGCCCGCCGGTGAGGATAACGGCATCGATCAGCCCGGTGAAGCAGGCCAGCATGGTACCCACCCCCTTGGCGATCTGGAGGGCCTGGGCCTGATAGACCAGAGCGGCCCACTCGTCCCCCTGAGCGATGCGGCGCTCCACCTCCTGGCAGTCGTGGGTGCCCAGCAGGGCGGACATGCCCCCCTCGCCCCGCAGTTTTTTGGTCATCTCCGCCTTAGTGTATTTGCCGGAGTAGCACATGTCCAGCACATAGAGCATGTTCAGGCTGCCCCCCCGGTCGGGGGAAAAGGGGCCGGCGTCGTCGGAAACAGAGTCGATGATCCGGCCATGGCTGTGGGCGGACACGGAGATACCGCCCCCCAGGTGGGCGATGACCAGGTTCATCTCCTCATATTTGCGCCCCATGGCCTGGGCGTATTTGTGGCCGGTGGCCCGGGCGTTGAGCACATGGCAGAAGCTGGTGCGGGTGACCTCTTTAAAGCCGGTGACCCGGGCCTCGGGGAGCAGCTCGTCGCTGGTGACGGCGTCGTAGATGTAGGCGGGGACGCCCAGGGGGGAGGCAAACTCCCGGGCCATCAGCCCGCCCAGGTTGGAGGCGTGGTCAAACACGGTGTGGTGGAGCAGGCAGTCGGCCAGGGCGTCGTCCACCAGGTAGCCCCCGGAGACGATGTTGGGGATGATGCCCCCCCGGCCCACCACGGCGGACAGGCCGGACAGCTCGTAGCCCTCCAGCGCCAGCCAGCTGCGCACCATGCCCACCCGGTAGTCCAGCTGGTCGTTCAGGGCGGGATAGGGGGCCAGGTCCTGGTTGGTGTGGACCATGCTCCGGGCCATCAGGGGGCGCTCGTCCCGGTATACCGCCGCTTTGGTGCTGGTGGAGCCGGGGTTCAGAACCAGGATATCGTATGCCATGGGAACCTCCTGTCGCAAATTGTCATAATTCCTGCAAAACGGGCCGGCCAGGGGGCCGGCCCCTGCGGGTGCTGTGTAGGGGCCGCCGCCCTCGGCGGCCCGGTATCAGCAATTACACATATTATTTCATGGCCGCGCAGATGAGGATGGACCAGTACTTTTCCTGGGCGGTGGCCCCCCGGGAGTTGACGGTGATGGGGACGGCAGCGCCCAGGACCACCCCGGCCATCTCTCCTCCGGCCAGGCCGTAGAGGGACTTGCCCAGCAGGTTGCCCGCGGCGATGGAGGGGGCCAGCAGGATGTCGGCGTCGCCGGCCACGGGGCTGTGGTAGCCCTTTATCTGGGCGGCCTGGGCGTTGGTGGCCAGGTCCAGGGAGATGGGCCCCTCCACCAGGCAGGGGCCGAAGTCCCCCCGCTCTCCCGCCGCCTTCAGGGCGGCGGCGTCGGCCGTTTCGGGCATGGAGGGGGTCACCGTCTCCACCGCGCACAGGGCGGCCGCCTTGGGCCGCTCGTAGCCCAGAAAGCGGCAAAAGTCCACCGCGTTTTGCAGAATGCGTCCCTTCTGCTCCCGGTCGGGGGTCACCACCATGCCGCCGTCGGTGACATAGAGCAGCTTGTGGTAGGAAGGCACGTCCAGAATCGCTACATGGGACATCAGCTCCCCAGCCCGGATGCCCGTCTCCCGGCTGACCACCGCTTTAAGCAGGGCGCCGGTGGGAAGCATCCCCTTGATGAGCATGGAGCCCGCCCCGGAGCGGATCAGCTCCACCGATTTACCGGCGCACTGGGCGTCGTCCCCGGCGTCCACCACCTGATCCGGGTCCAGCTCCTCCCCCAGCTCCTGGGCGATGGACAAAATCTCCGTCCGGCGCCCCACCAGGATGGGCCGAATCAGGCCGTCCCGCCGGGCGGCAAAGACCGCCTGGAGGGTGTGCCGGTCGTGGGCCGCCGCCGTGACCGCGGTTTTGGGCGGCAGCCCCCGGGTCTTTAACTCAGAAAAGCTGGCAATTACCATAAAATGCCCTCCTTCTCCTGCTTGTCTGCCTCTATTTTATCATCGGCGGCGGGAAAAGTATAGGGCTTGTTTGAAAAAAGTCAAAACGCCCAATCGGCGGGCCTTTCGCCCCCATGCTTCCCCGATTTTTCTTGAAAT
Organism: Lawsonibacter sp.; assembly: GCA_022798155.1. Taxonomy (GTDB): domain Bacteria; phylum Bacillota; class Clostridia; order Oscillospirales; family Oscillospiraceae; genus Lawsonibacter. Next base: position 14,817 of record JAAWLY010000034.1, read on the forward strand.
CCACCCAGGATTCCGGCGAAAAATTGTGCTTGCCGGGAGCCGAAATCCCTCGCCGCTGTGCATTCTTCCATTGTTCAAACGGCGCCTGGAGGGAAATGGCCCATTTTGCGGGGCGGCTTTTGGACAGACCTTTGAAATCCGTATGGCTTTCAGATATTTTTCGTATTTGCGCCGGCGGCGGAATGTGGTATAATAGTCGAAAAAAAGGTGATCCTTCCCCTTTGGCGGAGGCAAAATGACAATAAGGGGAGCCGGAAGAGGAGAGAACTCCGGTTGATCTGGACCGGAGTCAATGTATGGAGGAGGAATTGATTTGAGCAGATTATCCATTGAAACTCCGGGGCGAGCCCAGACGGTGCTGAGCGGGCTGAACCGGGACATGGAGCGGCGCCTCGACGCCAGCCAGCCGGGGCTGTGCCCGGTGGACATGTCCCTGAACTTCCTGCGGCTGTGCCACGCCCAGACCTGCGGCAAATGCGTCCCCTGCCGGGTGG
>JAAWLY010000035.1 GCA_022798155.1 Lawsonibacter sp.
GCCGTCGGTGAGGGAGGACACCCCGGAGGACACCTCCACCAGGCCGGTGAGCAGCCGTTCCGCCCAGGTCTGGTCCAGTCCCAAGGGGGCCAGCAGAAGGGCGAGTACCTTGCCCAGGGTTTGTAAAATGCCCGCGTGGGCCAGAATTCGCAGAAAGACGGTAAAAAAGAGGATGAAGGCACAGATGTTTAAGGTAGATTGCAGCGCCCCGGTGACCGAGCTGGCAAAGGCCTTTGGAAAGCTGGCCGCCTGGAACTGGGGCCCACGGGTCCGTCGGGTCTGGGGCCGGTCGCCCGGCTTATAAAACCGGAACAGCACCCCCACGCACAGAGAGGCCAGCAGGTGGGTCAGGCAGAGGAGCAGCCCGGCCGTCCCGTCGCCAAACACCCCGGCCCCCACCACCCCGAGGATGAAGGCGGGACCGCTGTTGTTGCAGAAGGCCAGCATCCGCTCCGCCTCGGTGCGGGAACACTGGCCGTTTTGGTAAATCTGGATGGCTGTCCGGGCCCCCACCGGATACCCCCCTACAAAGCCCAGGGCCAGGGCGGCGGCACAGTTGCCGTTTACCCGGAACAGGGGGGCCATCACCGGCTCCAGCAGCCGCCCCAGATACCGGGACATCCCCAACTCCACCACCAAGGAGGACAGCACGAAGAAGGGGAACAGAGAGGGCAGGATTACATTGCCGCACAGCCTGATTCCACCCCGCATGGCGGCCATGGCCTGCTCCGGCCACAGCACCAGCGCCGCTGTGGCCCACAGCAGCCCCACGCCCAACAGAATGTCCCGATACTGGGCCTTGCCTACAATCCGTCCCAACGCCCGCGCCTCCCAAAGAAAACTTCTCTTTGAAGGTATGCGGAAAAAGATATTTCTTGCCTGTCCTCAGAGAAAATTTTTCCTAGTATTCCTGCGAAAATTTGCCTTGTCTGGCGGCAAAATTTTTCGCTATCCGGCATACTTCGAGATATGAAACAGGCTCTCAGAAACTGTCCGCCAAAGCCGCCGCCTTCTGGCAGCCGTCTGTCTTTTTGATATCTCCCACGTTTAATACGCCGGGAATCAGCACTTCGCCCACCATTTTCCATTTCAGCAATGCGGCGGAACGCTCCAAAGGTATACGCACGCCGTCCATAACAGAGACATCCTCCTCCTCGCAGCAGACAATCATAGCGCATTCCTTGCCTGCGATGTCCTTGCCGCCTACCACAAAGGAGAACAGCCGGTCGATAACGCCTTTCACCTGCGCGGGGATGGAGTACCAGTATACCGGCATGGTAAACACTACGGCGTCCGCCTCTAAAATAGCGGGCGCGATAGTATTGAAATCATCGTCGAAAGAACAGGCTTTACCAGTTTTGAAGCAGGTCTCACAGGCGCGGCAGCCCCCCACATGTTTCATAGCCGCGTCAAAACGGGTGACCGTGTGGCCTTTTTCCTCCGCCGCTTGGATAAAGGCGTCTGTCATGGCAAAGCTGTTGCCGTTTTTGCGGGGACTCCCGGTGATGACTACGATTTTCTTACTCATAGAATGCAGGCTCCTTTTTGTTTGATAGTTTTTGGACGAGTTGACTGGATTTTTGATTGGTATTATTATATTAGCATGAATGAAAATAATTGCAAGTACGCACGTCTAAGTAATATACTTACTGAAAGGAAAGCGCATTATGAAGAAACGGCATATCTCGAAAGAGTGTTTGGAGGAAACGGGCTTCAGCTACACGCTGTCCCTAATCAACGGAAAATACAAGATGACCATTCTTTATACCTTGATGGAATTTAACATTGTCCGATTCAATGAGATGAAGAAATATATTGGGAAAATCTCTTACAAAACGCTGAGCGCGACGCTGAAAGAACTGGAGACAGATCAGCTTGTCCACCGGGAGGAGTATCCCCAAATCCCGCCCAAGGTGGAGTACAGCTTGACGGAACGCGGAAAGTCCTTAATCCCAATTTTAGACACGATGTGCGAGTGGGGAGAGCAAAACAGAGCGTCTGCTGAGGGATAAAGAAAACAATTGCAGAATAGAAAATTTTACAGTATAATGGTATGCAATTGACGGGCTGCGGAGGGCGCCTGCGGCTGACTCACGAAGGGAGAAACACAGACATGGAGCAACATGAGATCACCGCGGCGGGGCCGCTGCTGGACGAGCAGGGAAACCTGCGGGAGGCCGGGTACGCCAAAAAACTGTTGCCGGTGTATGACCGAGACCAAATCAAGGCATCCGCGCTGCGGGTCAAGGAGTGGGACTACTACTTGATTATGAACGGCCAGTTTGGTCTGGCCCTGACCATCGCCGACAACGGCTACATGGGCTTGGACTCCATCTCCCTGCTGGATTTTTGGGAGAACACCCAAATTACCAAAAGCCCCATGCGGCTGATGCCCATGGGGAGCACCGGGATGCCCGCCAGCTCGGCGGAGGGAGACAGCGCCTCCGGCGGCAAGGGCTACTCCCTGCTTTTCCGCCGGGAGGAGGACCGGCGCCTGCTGTACGCCCATATGGAGCACTTTCGTGACCGGGAGGCCCTAGACGCCTATATTGAGCTTACCGAGGAGCCGGAGGAGTCCATGGTAATCTGCACCCCCTTTGACAAGCCGGGCCATTTCTATTTTAACCAGAAAATCAACTGCCTGCGAGCGGCCGGAAAGGTGACGGTGGGGGAGAGCGAGTATATGCTGGACCCCTCCGACTCCTTTGCCGTGCTGGACTGGGGCCGGGGCGTTTGGACCTACCACAACACCTGGTACTGGGCCTCCGCCTCCGGCCTGGTGGAGGGGGTGCCTTTCGGCTTTAACTTGGGCTATGGCTTTGGCAATGCCTCTGCGGCTACGGAAAATATGCTGTTCTATAACGGCAAGGCCCACAAGCTGTCTAAGGTCCGCTTCCGCATCCCCGGCCGCCGGCGCAGACGCCGGTATATGGAGCAGTGGGAGTTTACCAGCGACGACGGCCGGTTTGAAATGCGCTTTGATCCCATTCTGGACCGCTCCGCCTGTGCCAGCGCGGCGGGGATCATCAAATCGGACCAGCACCAGATTTTCGGCAAGTTTACCGGCCTGGCCCTGCTGGACGACGGCACGGAAATTTTTGTGAAGGACTTTCTGGGCTTTGCCGAGGAAGTGGAAAACAAGTGGTGAGGCAGTCCTTGCCCCAGCTGCGCCTGGTGGACACCCCAGAGGGGCCGCTGACCTATACCTTGACCAGAAAACGGGTCAAAAATCTAAACCTGCGCATTGGGGCGAGGGGAGAAATTAAGGTGTCTGTCCCCCTGCGCTGCTGCGTCCGACAGGCGGACGACTTCGTCCGGGAGAAAAGCGGCTGGATTCTGGACGCCTGCCGCCGCCAGGAGGAGCGGCAGAGAGCGCCCCTGCCAGAGGTGTCTCGGGAGGAGAGCACAGAACGTCTGAACCGGGCGCTGGAGCGGGTCTATCTACTGGTAGAGCCTCTGGGGGTGGCTTTTCCCGCGCTGAAGCTGCGGATGCTGAAAAGCCAGTGGGGCAACTGCCACTGGACTCAGGGGTATATTACTCTGAATATCGCTCTGGCCCGGTGCCCGGAGGAGCTGAGGGATTATGTGGCCCTTCATGAGCTGGTGCATTTCCTCCACCACGACCATGGCGCGGGCTTCTACGCCCAGATGGACGCCCTGATGCCCGACTGGCGGCGGAGAAGGAAGGCGCTGAAAGGGTTTGGCGGAGCGCTGGAAGATGAAGATAAAGGAAGCGAACACGGTTGAAAAATCCATATCGTTGGCTGATTTACGCTCTGGGTATGGCGGTGCTTGCCTTGGGCATTACCTTGAACACCAAAGCGGGACTGGGGGTTTCTCCCATTATCTCGGTGGCCTACAGCGTGTCCCAGATTTTTTCCCTGAACTTTGGGGATATGACCTTCTTGCTCTACTGCCTGTTTGTTGCGGCTCAATTGTTCCTGCGCGACAAGTCGGAGCTGGTGGCCACCCTGCTCCAGATTGTAGTCAGCCTGATTTTCAGCCGGCTGCTGAACCTGTTTGCCTTCTTAATCCCCTATGACAGCGCGGAGCACGGCCTGCTGGCCAATCTGGGCCTGCTGGCTGTGGCCATTTTCCTGACCGGGCTGGGCATTGCTATGACGGTAAACATGCGGCTGGTCCCCAATCCCGGAGACGGTATCGTGCAGGCCATCGCGGACAAGATCAGCCGGGGCCAGGGCTTTACAAAGAATATCTTCGATGTTGGCTGTGTCTGTGCCACAGCGGCGGTTGGCTTCTGCTGTACCGGCCGGATCATCGGAATCGGAGTGGGTACCATCGCCGCCATGATTGGGGTGGGCCGGGCCGTTTCTCTGGTCAACCATTTTTATCAGGATAAAATGCTGGCTGCCGCCGGGATGGCGGTCCAGGGAAAGGCGTGAGGAACCATGGCATACCGCCCCTTGGCGGACGAGATACGGCCCCAGTCGCTGGATGAGGTGGTGGGGCAGGGCCACATTTTGGGGAAAGGCGGCCTGCTCCGCCGGATTGTGGAGGGGGGCAACGTCCCCAATCTGATCTTCTATGGCCCCTCGGGCACCGGCAAGACCACCGTGGCCAATATCATCGCCCAGCGGACCAACCGGCCCCTTCACCGGCTCAACGCCACTACTGCCTCCATCTCCGATATCAAGGATATTATGGCGGACATCGGCACCCTCCTCGCCCCGGATGGCGTTCTGCTCTATCTGGATGAGATCCAGTACTTCAATAAGAAACAGCAGCAGTCCCTGCTGGAGTTTATGGAGGACGGCCGCATTACCCTGATTGCTTCCACCACGGAGAACCCTTTTTTTGCCGTCTTTGGTGCGGTATTGTCCCGGGCTAGTGTTTTTGAGTTCAAGCAGATTACCGCCGCGGACGTGCTCCCCGCCATTGACCGGGGGATCGCCATCATGGAGAAGCGGCTGGAGGCGGAGGTCCGGTGTGAAGAGGGCGTCCGGGAGCACATTGCCTCCGCCTGCGGGGGAGACGTGCGCAAGGCCATGAATGCCATCGAGCTGCTCCTCACTGCTGCCAGGCGGGAGCAAGGAAGATTACTTGTCACCTTGGACGATGCCCGGACCGCCGCCCAGAAGTCAGCCATGCGCTACGACCGGGAGGGAGACGCCCACTTTGACATTGCCTCCGCCCTGATGAAGTCCCTTCGGGGTTCTGATCCGGACGCCGCCTTGCACTATCTGGCCCGCCTGCTGGAGGCAGGGGACCTGATTACCGCCATCCGGCGGATCTTGTGCTCCGCCAGCGAGGATATCGGCCTGGCCTATCCCATGGCGGTACCCATTGTTAAGGCCTGTGTGGACAACGCCCTTCAGCTTGGTCTCCCCGAGGCCAAGCTGCCCCTGGCCGAGGCGGTGATCCTGCTGGCCACCGCCCCCAAATCCAATACCGCCTGCGCCGCCATCGACGCCGCCCTGGCCGACGTCCGGGCCGGCCGCACCGGGAATATCCCCCGGGAACTGCAGAATGTCCATGCCGATTCCGCCGGCCAGGAACGGGACCAGGGCTATCAGTACCCCCACAGCTTCCCTCGCCACTGGGTGGCCCAGCAGTATCTGCCCGACGAGCTGGTGGGGACCCGGTACTACCAGTACGGCGACAACAAAACCGAACAGGCCGCCCGGCGGTACTGGGAGGAGATCAAGGGTTCGGGCTGACGGGAATGATTGGTTCCTTTTTTCTTTGAAATGAAAAAAGGAATAAAAAGGAGAGAGATAGATGGAACTGCGAGAACTGGTACATATTTGGCTGATTGTCTGTCCACTGGTATTTTTAGGTGGGCTCATCGACGCGGTGGCCGGGGGCGGCGGGCTGATTACCCTGCCTGCCTACCTGCTGGCGGGGCTGCCCGCCCATATGGCCTCCGGCACCAATAAGTGCGGCAACGCCTTTGGCACCTTTTTGTCTACCGGACGCTTTCTAAAGCGGGGGGATGTCCACATCCCCAGTGCCCTTGCTGGAGCGGTGGGGGCGCTGATTGGGGCCTGGGTGGGGGCGCGGCTCAACCTCATCATGCCGGAGCAGGTGCTGTACTACATCATGATTGCGGTGGTGCCAGTGATGGCGATGTTCCTGCTTCTGAAACGGGATTTTGGCCAGGAGGACCGGTCGGGTGAGCTGAACCGGGTCCAACTGATGGCTATGGCAGCGGGCATAGGCCTGGTGATTGGCGGCTACGACGGCTTTTTTGGTCCGGGAGCGGGCACCTTTCTGATGCTGGCCTTCACCGGGCTGTGCCGCTTCGATTTGCTTACCGCCTCGGGGAACACCAAGGTGGCCAACTCGGCCAGCAATCTGGCCTCTCTTGTCACCTTTGGCCTGGCGGGCAAGGTAATGTGGCCGGTGGGCATCCCCGCCGCCCTGTGTGGCATTGCCGGCAACTACTTGGGCTCCAGCCTGGCCCTGAAGGGCGGGGCAAAGGTCATCCGCCCCATGTTCTTTGTGGTGCTGGGACTGCTGCTGGCCCGGCTGATATATGGCCTGGTTGTATGAAAAAAGCCGCCCAACGGGCGGCTTACCTATATTTTCGGGCCAAAATAATTTACCAGCAGATCGACACAGGCCCCATAGGAGCGGATGCCCAGCTCCTGGTTGTTGCTCTTGAGAAAACCGTCATAAATATCTCCCGCCATATCCTCCGCCGGGGACTTCAGAGCAGCCCAGTATTCGTTGTTGTCGCTCCAATCGGTGGTCAGCTCCCGGTTGAAGGTTTGCTCCACAATGCCGCGCCAGGCATCGGGAGCCACGGGGTACAGAGCATTGCACAGATTAATCAGCCCCAGAAGATAGCCGGAGTATTGAAAGACCACGTCGTCACAGGAGGTGCAGGCGGCGATACCCACAAAATTGGCCTCCAGTTCGGAGGAGACCATCCGTTGGTGGGACATTTCGTGGGCGATGGTGGCGGGGAGCAGACAGGCGGGGGCGTCGGTGTTCACATTGGCCTCCCCGGTGAAGGGGAAGTAGATGCCGGTGAACCCGAGAATACTTTGCAGCCGAGAGCACAGCAAGGGTTTTGCCTTTACAGCTTTGATGTTCAGGGAGGGAAACTCCTGAGCGATATTCCGGTAGATGACAATTCCGTTGTCGAAGCAGTCGGACCGTTCTGAGGCAAAGTGTCCCGCCTCGTCCCGGGGGACCTGGGGAGCCAGAGCCGCGGCCTGACGGGCAAAGTACTCTGTGACAGCGGCCAGCTCCTCTACCGAGTAGGGCACAGTTTCCAGGCTCTCCCGCTGGGCAAAGGAGGGGACATAGTAGGCGGCGTTCCACAGCCAGCACAGCCCCGCCCACAGCCACAGCCAGGCCGCTCCCAGGGTGACCAGCCGGCGCAGGAAGGGGAGGGGCGCCCTGTGCCGGACAGCCAACACAACCGCCCGGATCAGCCAGATCACGCAGCCGGTCAGGAACAAAGCGGTGAGGGCCTCGGCGGCGGAGAAGGGGAGAAAAGACCATATTCTGCCCAAAAACCGTTCTGTCGGGGCCATGACGCCAAAAACCCAGGCGGACATAATGGTCTGCCTGTCCTTTAAGGCCTCAAAAAGGATCACCAGGGCCAGCGGGATGGAGACAGCGCCGATCATCGCCCAGTCGGAACCATGTTTTTGTGCTTTTTGCTTTGTTTTCATTGGGACTCCTTTGGCAGGCGGCAAGACTGCTCTGATTGGATGATTACCGGGTTTGTAGTCCACTCCAGCCCGCCGGGACGGGGTGTGGGGAAGCAGAGGGCAAAAAGGTCGGTGAACCGCGCCTCCAGGTCAAACAGGGGCTGGACTTCCGAGGGATAGCGGCGGGCATGGGCGGGCTTGACAAAAAAGGGAAGGAACGCCCTTTGATTCATCTTTTTTAGCAGTCGCTGTCCCAAACCGTTGAAGCCCAGCACCCGGATATAGGGGGGAGACGGGGGGCGGTCCTGTTCCCGCAGGCCCAGCAGGGCGTAGAGGACCAGCCGGCGGACCCGGGCGTGGGCGTAGGTCCGGGTCTTGGTCAGGGCGTACAGCTCCTCCAGATTGGCCGTTTGCCGGGCGGCGCACAGCAGACGGGCGGCAAGACCGTCGCCGCTGTCAGGGAGGGCCTCCGCCTCTTCAAGGGTCATGGAGCGCAGGCGGGCGATGGCCGCCCGTTCCAGCCACCTAAGGTCGGCGGCCTTCCCCTTCCAGGGCAAGGGCTGAAAAGGGGAAGCCCTTGCCACATCCTCCGCCCGAATCCACTGGCGCAGCAGGGAGGCGGAGGCAAAATCTTCCACTGTTTTTCCGTCGTGGGCCCCCCGGCGGGGGACAGTAACCGCCTCCATCCCCGGGGGCAGGAACCGTAGGTACTCCACTCCCAAATTGTTGTTGGGGAAGTCCAGCAGGGCGGCAGTCTCCTCTCCAAGCAGGCGGGCGGCCGCCTGCCGGCGGCACTGGGCAAAGGACCGCTTTGGTCCCAATTCCCGGCGCAGGGCAGCGGAGAAGTCCGGGCTGCTGAGACATTGGGCCAGCTCCATCAGTGGAGCGGCCAGGCCGCACTCGCTGCCAAAGGAGAGAACGTCCACCATCCCCGTGGCCTTCAGGATGGCCATAGCCCCCCGGGCGAAACCCTCAGCGGAGGCGGCGGCCCATACGGTGGGCAGCTCCAGTACCAGATCAACCCCTCCGGCCAGGGCCGCCTCCGCCCGGGTCCACTTATCGGCGACGGCGCACTCCCCCCGCTGGACCCAGTTGCCGCTCATCACAGCTACCACGGCGGTCTCCTCCCGGAACAGCCCCCGTGTCTGGGCAATGTGCCAGGCGTGCCCGGTGTGGAAGGGGTTGTATTCAGCGATGATCCCGATGATCTTCAAGGGCAGTCCTCCTGGTCAATAGTCTGGTTCTATGGATACAGATGAAAAAATATCTGGAAGAAATGCAAAAAGGTGGTTGTCCAATCTGAAAAAAAGCGTTAGAATAGTAGTATAAGTCGGGCTGCCTCTATTGTACTACATTCCAACCTGCGGGGCAACCCAAATTTGATTTGAGAAGGAGACGATTCCCATGAATATTCTGGTTATCAACGCCGGCAGTTCCTCTTTGAAGTATCAGCTGCTCAACCCCGAGACCCAGCAGGTGCTGGCCAAGGGCCTGTGCGAGCGCATCGGCATCGACGGCAAGTTCACCTACAAGCCCGAGGGAAAGACGGCCATCAAAGAGGCCGATGTGGCTATGCCCACCCACAACGAGGCCATTAAGGCCGTGCTGGACGCCCTGGTCGATCCCCAGAACGGTGTGATCGGCTCCATGAAGGAGATCGACGCTGTGGGCCACCGTGTGGTCCACGGCGGCGAGAAGTTTGCCAAGTCCGTGCTCATCACCGGCGAGGTTATGGCCGCTATTGAGGAGTGCAACCCCCTGGCTCCCCTCCACAACCCCGCCAACATTATCGGCATCAAGGCGTGTCAAGCCCTCATGCCCGGCACCCCCATGGTGGCCGTGTTCGATACCGCCTTCCACCAGACTATGCCCCCCGTGGCCTACACCTACGCCCTGCCTTATGAGTACTACGAGACCGACAAGGTCCGCCGCTACGGCTTCCACGGCACCTCCCACAAGTATGTCACCCAGCGGGCCGCCGCCATGCTGGGCAAGCCCATTGAGGAGCTGAAGCTGATCTCCTGCCACCTGGGCAACGGTTCCTCTGTTACCGCCGTAGACGGCGGCAAGAGTGTGGACACCTCCATGGGCTTTACCCCCCTGGCCGGCCTGCCTATGGGCACCCGCACAGGCGACATCGACGCCGGCATCCTGGAGTACCTCATGGGCAAGTACAACATGGATATCAAGGAAATGCTGAATGTCATGAACAAGAAGTCCGGCGTGCTGGGTATCTCCGGCGTGTCCTCCGACTTCCGCGACTTGGAGTCCGCCGGCAAGGAGGGCAATACCCGTGCCGCCCTGGCCGTTGAGGTATTTGAGTACGGCGTGAAGAAGCTGATTGGCTCCTACGCCGCCGCCATGGGCGGGGTGGACGCCGTCATTTTCACCGCCGGCGTGGGCGAGAACGGCGGCCACAACCGGGAGAGCATCGTCTCTGGCCTGGAGTTTATGGGCATCAAGATCGACCCCGAGAAGAACAAGGTCCGGGGCGAGGAGATCGACATCTCCGCCGAGGGTGCCGCCGTCCGTACCTTGGTCATCCCCACCAACGAGGAGCTGATGATCGCCATCGATACCGCTGCCCTGGCCAAGTAAGCACATGACGCAGAAAGTGGGTGCAGACGCGCCCGCTTTTTTATCCTATCGAGAGGAGCAAACATGAAAAAATGGTATGACGAAGAATATGAGTTTGAGGTTGAAGTGATCGGCTTCCTCCGGGGCGATCATACGGAGCGGTACTGTCGCAACGGGGAGGAGGTCGGAGACAAATACACCTGTACCTATGGCTGCCCCGTCAACGCCCAGGGCTTTGGAATCTGCTCCAAGACTATGATGATGCTGTTCCCTTTGATGGAGGCGGTCCGCAGCGGCGGAGACCTGACAAAAGTAGGCGGAGATGACAAGTACAGCAAGGCGGTGGTCTGCCCGGACGGCTGCGTCATGTTCCGCCTTACGGCGAAGCTCCTGGGGAATGAAAACTTTTTTACCGGGAAATTCTTTGACTGAATCTGCAAGGAGGCCGGCATGGATATCCACGTCAACGATATACTAAAGATGAAGAAGCTTCATCCCTGCGGCAGTCAGGAGTGGTTAGTAACGCGGGTGGGGATGGATTTCAAAATGCGCTGCCAGGGCTGCGGGCATGAGGTGATGCTCCCTCGGAGCAAGGTCGAAAAAAACATCAAAAAGGTTTTCCGGGACGGCCAGCCCGTGGAAAATCTGTAATCCCAAAGGAAACCCAAGGGGAAAAACGCAGTTTTCCCAAAGTTCTTTTCGGTTCCTTTTCTTTCAAGAAAAGGAACAACAGAAAGGAGGGCGCGCCATGCGCTACGACAGCGATTTACTGTACCGTCCCCCGGGGGAGTGGAAGAGCTATCTGCTCCAGTGCACCATCGGCTGCTCCAACAACAAATGTACCTTTTGCGGGATGTACAAAGAGAAAAAATTCCGCATCCGTCCGGTGGCGGACATCCTGGAGGACATCGACATGGCCAGGGCCTACTATGGCCCGGACCTGGAGCGGGTATTCCTGATGGACGGCGACGCCATCATCATGAAGACAGAGGACTTGCTCCAGATTTTGGATAAACTCTACAAAACCTTTCGCCGGCTGCAAAAGGTAACCCTTTACGCCGGCCCCAAAAGCACCCTGTCCAAAACCCCGGAGGAGCTGCGTACCCTCCGGGAGGCGGGGCTGTCCCGGGCCTATCTGGGGGTGGAGAGCGGCAGCGGACAGGTGCTTCAGTTCATACACAAGGGCTGCACCGCCGAGGAGATGCTGCTGGCTGGCCGGCGGCTGGTGGAGGCGGGCATCGACCTGTGGATCACCGTTATCCTGGGTATAACGGGGGCCAACAACGAGGGGGGCGACTGGGAGGAGCACATCCTCTCCACCGCCAAGATGATTAACGCCATGAAGCCCCGGCATCTGTCCGCTATGACCTTCGCCCCGGCCAGGGGTACCCCCCTGGGGGATGAGGTGCTGGCCGGACAGTTTGAGGTGTGCTCCGCCGACCATGTGCTGGAGGAGTGCCGGCTGTTAATTGAGCATCTGGATGTGGTCCCCCTCCACTTTACCAGCAACCACGCCTCCAACTACCTGCCCTTAAAGGGTAGTCTGCCAGAGGACAGGGAGAAGTTCCTGGACATGATCGACCAGGCGCTGGCTGGAAAGATCCGTCTGCGTAAAACCCTGAACCGGGGAATCTGATCTGAAAAATAGTCCCTTTTGCCTTTCGTGCTGTTTGCCAGAAACTCTGGCAATTTGACAGATTACAGGTTGAAACTGAAAATTGACCATGATATAACCAGTCCAACAAATCTACGTTTATCGGGCAGTTATTCATGATGGATAACTGCCCGTATCGTTATTTTAACGAAAAACCAAAAAATAGATTTTTCATCAAGGCAAAAGGTAAAGAGAGAAAAAATACGCCGCGCCCATCTGTCTGGATGGGCGCTGTTTTATTGTCAGAAATCGGCACTCTTGGAAAAAAGCTGGAGAAACAGGGGTTATTCTTAACGATTAGTGACAAATTACACAATGTGCGACAGGTATTTATGGTCAATTTTGCCCTTGTTTTAAGATTTGGAATTGGTTACAATGTGGTTACAAAAGTAACAGCCAGTTGCTTTTGGTTGTCATAATTTTGACAAATTTTGTATCCAAGGGAGTGCAGACAATGAAGCGAAAGCTATTTTCCGCGATGCTGAGCATCTTTGCACTGCTCCTCCTGATGGGCGCGGCCGCAGCCCCCGAACCGTCGGCCGCCCTCTTGGCAGAGGAGGAGAGCGCCGGTCTTCTGGCGCTTGAGACTGAAGCGAAGTCGCTTAAAACCGGATTCAGCGAAGCAACACTGGCCGCCGGCATGGAGGCACTGACCTCGGTGGGCGGAGCGCCTGGCGTTATCGAACCCGCCGAGGACAGGCAGCCTGACGAGCCAGACACCCCCGCAGAGGAGCCAGACACCCCTGAGGTTCCCCCAGAGCCTCAGGGTGACACCGGCCTTCTCATCGACGGCAAGCCCGCGCCGCTGGAGCTAAACCGGTGGGCAGAAAACGGGACCACCTTTGTGTCCCTGTCCGTGATGGCACGGCAGCTGGACAGCGCCGCTCAGGTCACCTGGGACGGCGCGGTGATGACGGTGACCACCCCTCAGCTTACCCTGACCGCCCAGGCGGGAGAGCTGTACATGGTGGCCAACGGACGCTACCTCTATATCCAGCAGACTGTGCAGGACCTGGGGGATGGACACATTTCCGTACCCCTGCGGACCGTCGCCAAAGCCTTTGGCGCCACCATCGGCTACAACGGGTCCACCGGCGTGGTCACGGTCGCCCGGGGCTCCGGGACGATTCAAAACGGCGATAGCTTCTATAATCAAGACGACCTGTTCTGGCTGTCCCGGGTGATTCAGCGGGAGAGCGGCAATCAGCCTATGAAAGGCAAGATGGCCGTGGGCAACGTGGTACTCAATCGAGTGGCCAGCCCCGCGTTCCCTAACTCGGTAGAGGGCGTGCTGGCACAAAAAAACCAGTTCACCAGCTACCGGACCGGAGCTATGGCAAGTACAAACCCCTCCCAGAACAGCATCATTGCTGCCAAGTTGGTGCTGGACGGCGGGGTGGTGGAGGAGACGAGGGGCGCGCTGTTCTTCGACTCCACCTCCAACAGCTGGGCCTCCCGGAATATGCGGCATATCGCTACCATCGGAGGGCACAAATTCTACGGTTAAAAAAACAGGGACGCTGACCGGCGTCCCTGTTTTTTGTCGCGCTATGCCTCTGAGGAGGGGAGAACTGAAAAGTTTTTCAAAATAGGGCTTTTCTTTTTGTATATTCATGTATATAATATTCTAGGAAGTTTATGGACCGAGAAACAGGAGGCTGTACCTATGACGAGAAGCAGCGCGAGAGAGATTGCCGTACATATTATTTTTGCCTTGGGCTTTGACAACCGCAGCGCCCAGGAGGTGCTGGACGCGGAGCTGACCCGGGAGCGGTTCCAGGAGCTGGGGGAGGAGCTGCCCCTGTATGAGCAGTTCCCCAACGAGAAGCAGGAGCGCTACATCCGGGACCTGGTCCAGGGCGTGTTTGCCCACGGGCCGGAGCTGGACGATTACATCAGCCACTATTCGGTGGGCTGGTCCTTTGCACGCATCCCTCGCATGGCGGCGGCGGTGATGCGCACCGCTATGTATGAGGTGCTGTATATGCCCGATATTCCCAACGCCGCCGCCATCAACGAGGCGGTGGAGATCGCTAAAAAATATGAGCCGGCAGAAGTGGTGTCCTTCCTCAACGGAATTTTGGGCACCTTTGTCCGGGCAGAGTTCGAGGACACCCCGCCCAAGCCGGAGAAGAAACCAGCCCCGGAGGAGGAACTGTGATGCCTGTTCTGGGGCTGGATACCAGCAACTACACCACCTCTGCCGCTCTCTTCGACGGAGAGACAGGGGAAAATGTTGGTTGTCTGCTGGAGGTACGTCCCGGCGAGCGGGGACTGCGGCAGAGCGACGCCCTGTTTCAGCATGTGAAGCGCTTGCCCCGGCTGCTGGAGGGGCTGCTGGCAGATCGGGCCGGCATCCAGGCCGTGGGGGCCTCCACCCGCCCCAGAGCGGTGGAGGGCTCCTACATGCCCTGTTTTCTGGCCGGGGAGAGTCAGGGCCGGGGGATTGCCGCCGCCTTGGGGGTTCCGTTTTTTGCCCACTCCCACCAGCAAGGGCACTTGGCCGCCGCCGCTTGGTCTGCCGGGCGGCTTGATTTGCTGGACGCGCCCTTCTTGGCCTGGCACCTGTCGGGGGGAACCACCGAGCTACTGCTGGTCAAGCCGGATGGCTATACCGTGACTGCCGAGATCATCGGCGGTACCAGCGACCTGTCCGCTGGACAGCTTATTGACCGTACTGGAGTACTGCTTGGGCTCCAGTTTCCGGCTGGCAAGGCCCTGGATGGGCTGTACGCCCAGGCGGACGCCTGCTATGAATACCGGGTAAAGCTGAATGGGCTGACCTTCTCCCTGTCCGGAATGGAAAACCAGGTAAAGGCTTTGATTGCGGAGGGGGCGTGTCCGGGTACAGTGGCCCGGTTTGCCATCGACTCGGTATCCAATGTGGTCTGGCGGGCTACCCAAGAGGCCCAGCGGCAATATCCCGGGCTGCCGGTGCTCTGTTCCGGCGGGGTGGCCTCCAACAGCCAGCTGCGGGCGGGAATGACAGCGCTCTGCGGGGCCATCTTTGCCGAACCCCGGTACTCCACTGACAACGCCATGGGCGCCGCCATCCTCACCTGGCGGGGCCTGAAAGCGGGGGAGAGGTCATGAGAGAGGACGCTATTCTGACCCCCAGTCAAGTGGGGCAGTATCTGAAAACAATGATGGACCGGGACCATCTCCTGTCCCGGCTGCTGGTGCGGGGAGAACTGTCCAACTATAAAATGTACCCCTCGGGGCACCACTACTTCACCCTGAAGGACGGGGAGGGGGCCCT
>JAAWLY010000036.1 GCA_022798155.1 Lawsonibacter sp.
CAAGTCCAAGGGCAACGTGGTGGACCCCTACCTGCTGGCCGAGCACTTCGGGGTGGACGCCCTGCGCTTCTTCCTGCTGCGCACCTTCCCCTTCGGCACTGACGGCAACTTCTCCAACGAGGCTCTGATCCAGACCATCAACGTGGACCTGGCCAACGACCTGGGCAATCTGCTCAGCCGCACCACCGCCATGGTAGGCAAGTACTTCGGCGGCACACTGTCCCCGGAGCGGCGCTATGAAAAGGAGAAGGACGACGAACTGGTGTCCCTGGCCCTGGGCCTCCGGGACAGGTATGAGGACGCCATGGAGCGTTACGCCCCCCACAAGGCATTGGAGGAGGTCTTCAAGGTCATTGACCGGGCCAACAAGTATATCGACGAGAACGCCCCTTGGGCCCTGGCCAAGGACATCACTGCCAACGGCCCCCGGCTGGCCAGTGTCCTCTACCACCTGCTGGAGGCCACCCGGATCTGCGGCATCCTCCTGACCCCCTTCATGCCCGAGAGCATGGACAAGCTCTTCGCCCAGATCGGCGCGGAGGAGAACTGCCGCACCTGGCTCAGCGCCAAGATGTGGGCGGCCCTGGACGCGGACGTGTCCGTCATCAAGGGGGACAACCTCTTCCCCCGCATCGACATGGACAAGGAGCTGGCCGCCCTGGAGCAGGCCGCCGAGGAGGCCAAGAAGGCCGCCCTGCCCGCTTTGGAGATCGAGCCCCAGCTGGAGGAGAAAGTGGATTTCGACACCTTCTGCAAGTCCGACTTCCGGGCCGTGAAGGTGAAGGACTGCCAGCCGGTGAAGAAGAGCGACAAGCTGCTCCGGTTCACCCTGGACGACGGCACCGGCACAGACCGGCAGATCTTGTCCGGCATCGCCAAGTGGTACAAGCCCGAGGAGCTGGTGGGCAAGACCCTGATGGCCATTGTCAACCTGCCCCCCCGGAAGATGATGGGGCTGGAGTCTAACGGGATGCTCATCTCCGCCGTCCACACTGAGAAGGGCGAGGAGTGCCTCAACCTGCTCATCCTGGACGATAAGATTCCCGCCGGAGCAAAAATGTGCTAAAATAACCCAAAGGCCGCCCCAGTCGGGGCGGCCCTTTTCGTTGACATCAAGGAAAATTCTGCTATAATTCGACATAAGGGAACTGCGACAAAGGCGCAGGCGGTTTGGCTACACCTCTGCAAAGGAGGTGAATGCCTTATGCCATGGACTATGACGTTTACATTTCACTTTCGTGGTTATACTGTAACGCTCCAGGTCAGGGTAAAGTGAAACCGCCACTCGGGCAAGTGACGGTTTCTTTGACCTTTTGATAAGAAACTACATTGCGTGAGTCAAACCGCCGAAGCTCAGCAGTGCCCTACACACTCACAGTATACTATACTTATCTGACCGTGTCAAGGGTGTGGGCGGCCCCGTTTCTCCTTTTGAGGGACGGGGCCGTTTTATTCCTCCACTACAGTGAGGATGTCGGTAAGCTGGCAGTCCAGCGCTTCGATGATGCGGCCCAGATTATAGCCGTCTAGGCGGCAGACCTTATTTTTATAGTAGCTGTCAATAATATGATACTGAATACCAGTACGCTTCGCAAGATTATATCGGCTGATACCGTTGGCGTCCAGATATTCAGCTAGGCAATACCGTACAATCTTCATCGCTATACCCTCTTTTTAGTATATATCATAAGATTGTTATATACTTATTGACAAGCAACTATTTTTAGTATATTCTAGATATAGTATATATTATAAGAGGTGAATATCATGAACGACTATAAGGCACTCTACCATCTGCTCTTCAATGCAATCACCGATTCGCTGGAGGCACTGGGAAAACTGGATGTGCCCGCCGCCACCCGGCTGCTGGAAGGCGCGCAGGCTCAGGCGGAGGAGCGTGTTCTGGAAGAATCGTAGAAAAAGGCGCACCAGCCGGTGCGCCTTTTATCTTTTTTGCAAAAATTTTGGAAATTAAGAAATGCCTCTTGACTTTATCGCTTCTTTGCGTTACACTTCAACAGTACAAAGCGTCAAAGCATGCACAAAGGAGAGGAATGTTCATATGGCAATCAAAATTATCATGCTACTGGTGTTCTTCGGTGTTATGGTAGGAATTGGCCTCTACTGCCGCAAGAACGCCACCGATGTCAACGGCTTCGTGCTGGGCGGACGCTCCGTGGGCCCCTGGCTCACCGCCTTCGCCTACGGCACTTCCTATTTTTCCGCCGTGGTCTTTGTGGGCTACGCCGGCCAGTTCGGCTGGAAGTACGGCATCGCCGCCACCTGGGCGGGCATCGGCAACGCGGTGCTGGGCTCCCTGCTGGCCTGGGTGGTGCTGGGCCGCCGCACCCGGATTATGACCCAACATCTGGACTCGGCCACCATGCCGGAGTTTTTCGGCAAGCGGTTTGGCTCCAATTCTTTGAAGATTGCCGCCTCGGTAATCATCTTCATCTTCCTGATCCCCTACACCGCCAGCCTGTATAACGGCCTGAGCCGCCTGTTCGGCATGGCTTTCGACATCGACTACCCCATCTGCGTCATTGCAATGGCGATTTTAACCGGGATCTACGTCATCGCCGGCGGCTACATGGCCACCGCTATCAACGACTTCATTCAGGGCATTATTATGCTCTTCGGCATTTCCGCCGTCATTGTGGCGGTGCTCAACAGCCAGGGCGGCTTTATGGAGGCCCTGAAGCGGCTGGGCGAGGTGTCCAACGAGACCGCTGCCGGCCCGGTGGCCGATGCCCCCGGCGTGTTCGCTTCCTTTTTTGGCCCTGACCCGGTGAACCTTCTCGGCGTGGTCATCCTCACCTCCCTGGGTACCTGGGGCCTGCCCCAAATGGTGCAGAAGTTCTACGCCATCAAGAGCGAGAAGTCCATCAACACTGGCACAGTGATCTCCACCCTCTTCGCCATGGTGGTGGCCGGCGGGTGCTACTTCCTGGGCGGCTTTGGCCGGCTGTTCTCCGCCCAGCTGGATCCCACCGGCAGCGGTACCCCTGCGGGCGGCTTCGATGCAGTCATCCCCACCATGCTCTCTAATCTGCCCGAGCTTCTCATCGCTGTGGTAGTGATCCTGGTGCTGTCCGCCTCTATGTCTACCCTCAGCTCCCTGGTGCTCACCTCCAGCTCCACCATGACCCTGGATCTGCTCAAGGGCCACGTCATCAAGGAGATGGACGAGAAGAAGCAGGTCTTTATCATGCGGGTGCTCATTGCGGTGTTCATCGCCATCTCCGCGGTGCTGGCCATCATCCAGTACCGCTCCAGCGTCACCTTCATCGCCCAGCTGATGGGCGTCAGCTGGGGCGCTCTGGCCGGCGCCTTCCTGGCCCCCTTCCTCTACGGCCTGTACTGGAGGGGCACCACCAAAATCGCCTGCTGGGTCAGCTTTATCTTCTCCACCGTGGTCATGCTGGCCGACATCTCCCCCCTGAAGGCCAGCTTCCCCGCCCTGCTGGTCTCCCCCATCAACTGCGGCGCCTTCTGTATGATCGCCGGGCTGGTGATCGTCCCGGTGGTGTCTCTCTTCACCGCCAAGCCCAAGAAGGAACTGGTAGACGACGCCTTCTCCTGCTATGAGGAGAAAGTCACCGTCCGCAAGAGCCAGGCCCTGGGCGACCCCCAATAAAAAATCCCCTCTTCCTCTTTCAAACCGGTGGAGCCTGTGGTATGATACTACAGGCTCCGTTGGTTTTCGGCTTATGTCGCGGCGGCCTGTGGCCGCCCCTCCAGTTCTCTCCAGAAAGGAATTGCCCTCATGATTTTTGATATTCATACCCACACCTTCCCGGACAAAATCGCCCGGCCTACCATCGAAAAACTCCAGTCCATGTGCCACACTGTGGCCTACTCCGACGGCACCGAGGCGGGATTGAAGTCCTCCATGGCCGCCGCCGGGGTAGACGGCTGTCTGGTGCTTCCCGTGGCCACCAGCGCCCGGCAGGTGGTCCACGTCAACGACGCCTCCGCCCAGCTCAACGACCGGGCCCCCGAAACTGGTATGTGGTCCTTCGGCTGTATGCACCCCGACTTCGACGGCTGGAAGGAGGAGCTCTCCCGCGTCGCCTCCCTAGGGCTGAAAGGCGTCAAGCTCCACCCCATCTATCAGGGAATCGACTTCGACGACATCCGCTATCTGCGGATTTTGGACCGCTGCGGCGAGCTGGGGCTGATGGTCCTCACCCACGCCGGACGGGACATCGGCTTTCCCGACCGAGACAACTGTACCCCGGAGATAACCCTGAACGCTCTGCGCCAGGTGGGACCGGTCACCCTGATCCTGGCCCATATGGGGGGCTGGCGGGAGTGGGACCGGGTGGAGGAGCTGCTGCCCGAAACCGGGGTGTATTTAGACACCGCTTTTGCCCTGGGCCGCATCGCCCCCCTGGGCGACGGCTACTACGGCCCCTCCGACCTGCCCCTGATGGACACCGAGCAGTTTGTCCGTATGGTGCGCAAGTTCCCCGGCCGGGTCCTCTTCGGCACCGACAGCCCCTGGCGGGAGCAAAAGGATGGCATCGCCCTCATCGAAGCGCTGCCCCTCACCCGGGAGGAGAAGGACGGTATCCTGGGAGGATACGCCCAGAAGCTGCTGGGGCTTTGAGTGGGACTGGTGCCCTGTCACCCGCAGGCTCTTACTGACGAAAAAGGAGCATTTGCCATGTACATCGACCCAACCTGCTACACCACCCGCCCCGCCGATGGCCGCATCCCCCAGGAGTATGCCATCTATGACCGGCTGGAGGAGCTGGATATCCCCTATGTCCGGGTAGATCACGACCACGCCGACACCATCGAGTTCTGCCACCAGGTGGAGGAAGTGCTGGGCGCCAAAATCTGCAAGAACCTGTTCCTGTGCAACCGGCAGCAGACCCAGTTCTATCTGCTGATGATGCCGGGGGACAAGCCTTTCAAGACCAAGTTCCTCTCCGCCCAACTGGGCTGCTCCCGGCTGTCCTTTGCCGACGACGGCCACATGGGGGACTATCTCCAGACCGTCCCCGGCTCGGTCTCCGCCTTGGAGCTGCTCTTCGACACGGAGAAGCACGTCCAACTGGTCATTGACCGGGACCTGATGGCCGACGAGTTCATCAGCGGCCACCCGGGCATCTCCACCTCCACCCTCCGGCTCAAGCGGGAGGACCTGCTGCGGTTTGTGGAATCCACCGGCCATCCACTCATCTATGTCGATCTGCCCGACCCCAGGGCAGAATAATACGAGCCTCTGGCATTTGCCGGGGGATATTTATTTGAACAGTCAGCCTTCCGGATCGATCAGCTCCCCCAGAAGGCAGTCCCTCTCCACGGCGGCAACCTGTACCTGACGCAGCTGGTTGTGGAGGTTTTCCTCGCTCCGGACCCCCACCTTACAGTACTGACGGGTGTGGCCCCACCACAGGCCGTCCCGCTCCTCCTCGAAGAGAACGGTCACCCTGTCCCACTGTTTCAGATAGCTGTGCTCCATTCGGGCGGCAGCCTCTGCGGCCGCCCGGGCCCGCTCCTCCTTGATGGCGTTGGGCACCTGGTCAGGCATCGCGGCTGCCGGAGTGCCGGGGCGGCGGGAGTAGGGGAAGATGTGCATGGAGGCAAAGGCGCACTGCCGGATGAAGTCCAGGGACTGGTCAAATTCCTCCTCCGTCTCTCCGGGGAAGCCCACGATCATGTCGGTGGTGATGGCGGGGAGGGGCTTTTGGAAATATTTCCAAATCAGCCCCACGCTCTCCATAAACCGGGTGGTGTTGTACTTCCGGTTCATCCGTTTCAGGGTGGCGTCGCAGCCCGACTGCATGGACAGGTGGAAATGGGGGCAGAGATTTTCTAATTTTGCCGCCCGCTGGCAGAACTCCTCAGTGATGGTCCGGGGCTCCAGGGAGCCCAGCCGGATCCGGCAGTCCGGTGCGGCGGCGCAGATGGCCTCCACCAGGTCGATAAGGGAGGTGCCGTCCCGGAGATCGCACCCCCAGGAGGAAATCTCAATGCCGGTGAGCACCAGCTCCTGATAGCCCTCCGCCGCCAGCTTGGCCGCCTGGGCGGCGGCGTCGGCCAGGGGCAGGGAGCGGATGGGCCCCCGGGCGTAGGGGATGATGCAGTAGGTGCAGAAGTTGACGCACCCGTCCTCCACCTTCAGCATGGCCCGGGTTCTCCCCTCCAGTCCTCCAGCGGGGAGAGACTCAAAGGCCCGCCGCTTCATCACGTCGTCCAGGGCGGTGACCGGTTGGCGCTCTATATAGGCGTTCTCCACCAGTTCCACAAAGCCCTTCCGCTCCCCGGTGCCCGCCACCAGGTCTACGGGCAGGCCGTTCATGTCGCCGGGATGGGTCTGGGGGTAGCACCCGCACAGGGCGATTATCGCCTCCGGCGCCCGCTTCCGGGCCTGGCGCACCGCCTGCCGGGATTTCTTGTCGCTCACCGCCGTGACGGTGCAGGAGTTGACAATGTACACGTCCGCCTCCCCCTCGAAGGGGACCAGGGCGTGGCCCCGGGCGGTAAAAAGCTGCTCCAGAGCCTGGGTCTCGTACTGGTTTACCTTGCAGCCCAGGGTGTAGAATGCAACCCTCATACCCCGTGCTCCGGGACCACGGCGAAGAAGGTCAGGTCCTCCTCGCTGTCGTTGATGAGGCTGTGCGCATGGCCTTTGGGGCAGTAGTGGACCGACCCGGCGGACAGGGGCTCGTACTCCCCGTCATACAGCACCTTGCCTGTACCAGAGATGATGCAGATTACCTCACTGCTGGTGTCGTGGGTGTGCAGGCCGATGGTGCAGCCGGGAGCCAGAAAGCCCTTCATGATCTTGTTATCCCCGTCCACGTGCATATGGGACACCACCTGCCCCTCGCCCCCCCGCATGTGGGGGATGACAGTCTCGGGTATCTGCTCAAAGTTGATTAACACTTGTGTTTCCTCCTCGTTTACGATCTGTAGGGGCGGGTATTACCCGCCCGCTCTAACAAATTGCGCCCCAAGCACTGCGGGCGGATAACATCCGCCCCTGCATGATCACACCCTTTTGACCGGAAAGCCTAACTCCTCCAGCGTCGGTGACAGCGCGTCAAGAAGCGGGTCTCCAAAAATCCAGATTTCCCGCCGCCAGGGGTGGCCCAGCCAGCCCCATTTCAGGTCTCGCTGGACAAAAAAGTAGTAGTCGCCATCGGGGTAGAAGTCGGGAAACCAGGCGTCGTAGCCCCCGCCCATATAGCGCTCGTCCTCCACCCAATGGCTGTGCTCGGTGATGGGCAGGCGGGGGTCGTAGCGGAAGTAGCTGTGATGCCAGTCCAGGGCGTAGATCCAGTTGTCCTCCCCCAGGCATTGAGAGAAGGCCTCGGGGACCTGCGCGAACAGCCGGTCGATCTGATCCTCCGAGGCGCAGGCCAGGTCCAGAACGAGATAGGGCTCCGAGAGCTGGAAAGGCAGGACCCCGCTCCGGACACTGGGCTGAAAATGCAGCTCCGTATAGATGCGCTCCCAGATTTGTTTGCTCTCCTCTTCATCCAGAATCGAATAAAAAGTGTCCATGCCGTTAAACCTCTTTCTCCTCCAAATCTTCCGGCCACAGCTCCATGAGCTGCTCCTTGGTGGGGGCCTCCAGCTGGGAGACCCGATCCGCCTGGCGGGCCACCGCCTGCTCAAAGAGGTTGCGCACGTCCCGGGCGTTGCCGAAGTTCTCGTCCCGCTCCTCGTACAGCGCCTGAAGGTCCTTCTCCATGAACTTCTCCCCCCCTTCCGAGAGGGTGTAGCCGTTCTTTTTGCACATGGAGCGGAAAATCTCCATCAGCTGTTTTCCGTCGTAGTCCTCGAAGAAGAAATATTTGTTGAACCGGGACTCCAAACCGGGGTTGGCGTGGATAAACTGTTCCATCCGGTCGGTGTAGCCGGCCACGATGACGATCAGGTCCTTCCGGTGGTCCTCCATGTTCTTCAGGATGACCTCGATGGCCTCGTGGCCGAAGTCGTTGGCGTTGTCGGCGTTGACCAGGGCGTAGGCCTCGTCGATGAACAACACCCCGCCGATAGCCTTCTGTACCGCCTCCTGGGTCTTCAAGGCGGTCTGCCCCACAAAACCGGCCACCAGGCCGGAGCGGTCCACCTCCACCAGCTGGCCCTGGGACAGCACCCCCACGGCGTGGTAGATTTTGGCCAGCAGCCGGGCTACCGTGGTCTTGCCGGTGCCCGGGTTGCCCATGAACACCAGGTGCAGCGACATAGGGGGCACGGGCAGGCCGGCCTCCTCCCGGAGCTTGCGCACCTTCACCAGGTTGATCAGGCTCTTCACGTCCTTCTTCACCCTGTCCAGGCCGCACAGCTCATCCAGCTGCTCCAGCAGCTGCTCCAGAGTGGGCTCGGGCTCCTGGGGTCTGTCCTCCTCTTTGGGGGCCGCCTCCTTCTTGACAGCTGGAGCGGCGGTCTGGCCGGGCCTTGGGGCGGTAAACTGGTCTGCCCGGAGGCTGGGCCGGTCAGAGTGCAGGCCGTCCTTGTCGCACAGCTCCAGCAGGATATCGTTGCAGGAGTTGACAAAGCCCGCCTCGCTTTCGCTGACCACCCCATCTACCGCGGCGAAGAGGAGCAGAAGCAGGGTGAGCTGGTCGGCAAACCGCCGGGCCAGGGTAGTGCTCCTCATCCGGTCATACTGCCGCAGGTCCTGGAAGAAAGCGGGGGGCTGGAACAGGTCAAAGTTGGCCACGCCAGAGGCCACCTCCCAGTACAGGGCGGAGGGGGCCTGGCTGCCGTTGGAGTAGATGGCGTTGTAGAACTCCACATGCCGGGGGGTGATGGAGCTGGCGCTGTCCGCCTGCCACACCCCAAAGGCATATTGGCGGATATAGCCATCCACCTGTCGGCTGAAGGCCATGCGCAGGGCGGGGTCCGGAATCAACCTGCGGAAAGCGGTTACCACTTCATTATACTGTTTGTGGACTTCGGCTGCGGTTATAACAGCGCTCACAGGGCGTACACCTCTCATAGTTTAGTCTCGGTCATCATTATAGTAAAAAGTGAGGTCCCGGTCAAGTCGGGACGGGTGATTAACATAAAATTGTGAATTATTTGTTATTTTGCCGTTTCACCGTTGACGAGAGAAGAAAATGCTTGTAAAATAGAAGCTGTCTTTAGGAATGTACATTTGGAGGAAATATCATGGCTGAACGACAGACATCTGATCCCCGCCGGAGCGATGAACGCCGCCAGGCGCCCCGGGACGATACCCAGCGCCGCCAGGCGCCCCGGGACGATACTCAGCGCCGCCAGGCGCTCCGGGACGATACCCAGCGCCGCCAGGCGCCCCGGGACGATACCCAGCGCCGCCAGGCGCCCCGGGACGGCACCCAGCGCCGCCAGGCGCCCTCCCGGCGCAACGACGTGATCCGCTGCGAGAACTGCGGCGAGGATTATTCCATCACCTACAAGCGCTGCCCCTTCTGCGACGAGCGCCCCGGCCGGGGCGGTGTCTCCGGAAAGCGGGTGGCCAACACCCGGGGGGGCGGCTACGGGCGGCCCGCCTCCGCGCTGAAAGTCGCCATCTGGATCATCTCTTTTCTCGTGATCCTGTGCGCGGCGCTCATCGTCATCCGGTTTATCGGCGCGCCTCTGTTTGGCGCGAAAACGCCCGGTTCCAGCAGCTCCAGCAGCCAGAACGGCGGCGTCTCCTCCTCCCAGCAGTCCAATTCCAGCGCCAGCGGCAACACGTCTGCGCCCCCGGCCTCCAGCGTGGAGTCGGTGGTGCTGGATACCCTGGATGTCACGCTGGACAACGGCGCCACCCGCCAGCTGACGGCCAGCCTGCTCCCTGCCGGCGCGGAGGGGAGCATTACCTGGACCAGCAGCGACCCCAGTGTGGCCACTGTGGACGCCAACGGCCTGGTGACCAACGTGAACGCTGGGAGCGCCCAGGCACAGGCTACCATTACCGCCTCCTGCGGCGCGTTCTCCGCCCAGTGTACGGTGACCTGTGCCCCCCAAGCCGCTGGAAATACCTCTGTCAGCGGCCGCCAGGGTACCATCGTGGCGGATGGAGGCCTGAATATCCGCTCCGGCCCCGGACGGGAACACAGCGTGGTCGCCAGCGCCGCCAATGGCGCCACGGTTACAATCCTGGGGGAGGAGAACGGCTGGTACCAGGTCCGTTACAACGGCAGCAGCACCGGGTATGTCTCAAAGGATTTCGTCTCCGTCGGATAACAAAAGCCCGCTTCCTGAGATGGAAGCGGGCTTTTTTGTGCCTGATTTTGGGCGCACTGTCCCCTCATTTCCAATAAATGTATGGAAACGTACAATTTTTCCCCGAACCCCGTCAAGGGTGAAAGGAGGCATGATACATGCCAAGCAATCAAACACCCAACTATCAACTTTCCCAGTGGGAGAAGTCGGACAAGGTTCTGATGGACGATTTCAACGCCGACAACGCAAAAATCGACGCCGCGATCAAGGCCGAAGCCGACGCCAGAAGTGCTCAGGTGTCGGTGCTGAACGCCGCGCTGAACAAATGCGGCAACTGCCAAATCTGGACCACCAGCTATGCGGGAAACGACCTCTACGGCGCAAGCAACCCCTGCACCCTCACCTTCCCCGGCAAGCCGCTGGTGGTCTTTATTGGCGAATGCGGCGCGGGTTATAACAACACTGGCATATTTGCCTGTATCCTGCAAGGCCAGACCACAACTTTCGCTCAGAGTCATTTTATTGCAGGACTTACCCTCACCTGGGGAGAAAATTCCCTGAGCTGGTCCAACCATGAGAGTGCGGTCAGTCAGCTGAACAGCGCGTCCCGCACTTACACAGTGGTCGCCCTGATGGAGGCCTGACGCAAAAAGGGGACCCCGGGCTTCCGCCCGGGGTCCTTCTATGTTTGGGGCTTAGGATTATTTGATGGTGAAGGTGTCGCCGACAGTTCTGATGTTAGCACCGCTGACTTCCCAGGTGTAGTCACCAGCGGTCAGGGGGGCTCTCTTCAGATCGCCTCTACCGGCATTAATGACACCGGTATTATCGCTGTCCAGAACCTTCACGTAGAAGAAGTTGTTGAGCGGGGCAGCTGTAGCACCCGGTCCAGGTGTATATGCGGCGCTTGTTTCCTCATACACAACGTTCCCGTCGGAATCCTTAATAATAAGGGTGGCGCTGGCGGGCTGTGTTCCGTTGAGAAGGGTAAACTTGAAGATAATGTGATCTTCAATCTTACCAAGGATGTCAGCGGCAACATCGGTCTTAGTCGTCGTGCTAGGAAGCACATAGGCGCCATCAATCAAATTATGTTTGATGTTGTCCGCAGTGGCATCTGCCGCAGCAGCCTGCTTCACACCCTCGATCTCTTCGCCAGCCACGGGACCAGCAGGCGCATTGTTGTCGCTCATCTGGACGGTGTAGACAATGCCGCCGTAGGTGATACGGTAGTTGCCGTCGTTCAGAGGCTCAATGCTGTCCTCGCCGCGGATCCAGGTCCAGCCGAGAGCCTTGACGATGTCGTTTCGAACCTCGTCAATGGTGGGAGTGGGGTTGCCAACCACGACGGTGTAGGGGATGATGTACCGGTTGACAGCGCCTACGATATTATTGGTGCCGTAGTTGGGGTTGTTGCCGGTACGGACGGGAGTGTAGTCATAGATGAAGACCCACTCGGCCACGCCGTCGGAGTTCAGCACGGCCACCACGCGGACGTGGGCCTGCTTGCCGTCTGTGTTGTTGTCGGTATCGACCACATCAGCGAAAGCGGAAGCGGTGGAGCTGTAGACGAACTCCTTGCGGTCGTTGTTGATCTGCTGGCTCAGGACGGTGGGGGTAGAGGTGCTGATCAGGCCCAGGCCGCGCTTGTCGCTGACGTTGTTGAAGTGCATGGTGCGGCCGGTGACGTCCATGGTCAGGCCGGTGTGGGCGCCGTTAGCGTCCAGGGAGTAGGCGTACACGTCGAAGACGTCGAAGTCGTCCACCACGAGGCCGTCATCATACTCATCGTTGTCGTAGACCTTGTTTCCGCCGGCAACGGTGGGCAGCTGAGCGTTGGTCGGACGGTTGCTATTGTCCAGGGTGGTGTTGGGGATGTCGCGGATGGTGCTCACGTTGCCGTCAGCGTCGAACAGCAGCTGCTGGACGATGCCGGGCTGCAGCTCGTCAACGGTGCGGGTGAACTTGCTCTTGATGGTCAGCTCCCTGATCTCGCCGCCCAGGATGGCCTTGAAGACCCAGAGGTAGTCGTCGCCATCGCGGCCCTCGCTCTTGGCGCCGGACAGGATGTAGGCGTAGTTCTTGGTAGCGCCCTCGGCCTCACCATGGACCACGGCGGCAATGACGTTGTCCTTGCTGTCGTACACAGCGGAAATCCAGCCGGGCCAGATGGAACCATCGGAGGCAGTGGCGCTGTAGGTAATGGTAGCGCTCTGAGCGCCGGTGTACACGCCGGTGACCTCGTCCACTACGGGATTCTCCCGGTTAGCCTTGATCAGGTCCACAGTGATGTACACGGAGTCGTCGTTGCCGTAAGCGCGGCCGGTGCCCACATCGGGAGAGCCGTTGCCGCCGTACAGGGAGAGGCGGTCGCTCCGGATGGTGATCTTGCCGGAAACGCCCTCGTCAGCCTCGGCCACGTCCACCACGTACCGGGTGACGGGAGTCAGGACATAGACGCCGTCCTTCTCGGTGAAGGTGAACCAGCGGTGTACCTCGCTGGTGAGGTTGGTCCACTGGGCATAAAGGGTATCACTTGCGACAGTGCTGTTGTAAGAGGGGTTCGTTGCAAGAACTGCGGTATAAGGAGCCTCGCCTCTGACGCGGGCGATGTTCTTGTTGGTGTCGCTGACGTTGACGTTGATGGTCTTCATGGTGCCGTCGGCAAAGATGCCCAGGGCGTCGGCGTTGCGCAGGCCCAGAGCGGTGACCTTGGTGTCAACGGCGGAGATGAAGACGTAGTTGTCATCGCCGGAGTGCAGGGCGGCGCCGATGAAGTAGCCGTACTGATCCAGGTAGATGTCGTAGGTGCGGTCGGTGAGCAGCTGGCCGTTGTAGTCGCCCAGGGTGGCGTACTCGTAGTAGGACTTAAAGCTGTTCTTGTACTCGGTGCCGTCGGTGATGATGTTGGTCACACGGTCATTAGTGATCTGGCCGGCGGTGGCGTAGCTGTCGTCCCGGTTCTTGCTGAACTTGGAGACGCTGACGTCGGTCAGGACCTGGGGCACGTCGGTGACCTTCTTGACCTCCTTAGTGCGGACTTCGGTGGAGTCGCTGGCCCAGTTGACCAGGACGAAGTCGTTCTCCTTGATGCCCTCAATGGCGGGAACGTCCTCCACGTCCACACGCTTGTTGGCGGTGTTGCTGGCATTGACCTTGTAGTAGACCTCCATAGAGACGGTCTCGCTGTTGGCGCTGTAGTCGGCGTTGGCCTGAGCCAGATAGGTGTTGATGATGGCGACGGTGATCTCGCCGTCAGCACCGGCGTCGTCGTCCACATAGACCTCGGTCTTCACGCCGTTGCCGGTGATAGCGGCAGTCCCGGTGGTCACACCCTGGTAAGCCATGATGTTGGCGTCGGTGGTGCCGATGCTGCTGGTGTTGGAGCGGACCAGCTGGTTCTTGTCGAAGGCGACCAGAGCGCCGTCCACATACACGTCCAGATCATAGTCATTGATGACGCTGCGGGTCAGCAGGTTGTACAGATCCTCGCCAGAGACCTTGGCAGTGTAGGTTTCGCGGAGCAGCTCCTTCTTGGCGTAGGTGCCAATGTCGTTGCTCTTGTAGGTCCACTGGCGGGAGGGACGGCCGAAGTCGTCAAGGGCGGTGTTGTTCAGGCGCAGGTCGCCGTCGTACAGCTCCTCGCCCAGCTGGATGTAGTACTGGCCGCGGTTGATGTTGTCGCCGCCCACCACGTCGCTGGTACGGCCTTCAATGGCGTGGTACTTAGCCAGGGTGCTGGTGCGGGAGGTGTACTCGGCGCGGTAGCCCACAACCACATCGCCGTTGGCGGTGGGGATCTTGGTGCCCACATCGCCGGTGAAGGTGACCATGTCAGAACGCAGGGCGTTCAGGGCCATCTGAGCCACCTCGTTGCGGGTCAGGGGATTCTCGGCCCTGGAGTCGATCTGAGCGAACAGACCCACCTCGGTGGCCTGCTTTACGGTGGCCAGCACATAGCTCTCGCCGAAGTCCTCCTGATACTGGAAGTAGCCCAGGGCTTTCAGCATCATCAGGGCGGCCTGAACGGCGTTCACGTTCTGGCCGGCGCCATACATGCCGCCGCCGATACCGGAAGTGATGCCGTTAGCGGCGCAGGCAGCCACATAGGGGGCGGCCCAGGCGGGCACGTCGCTGAAGGGATTGGTGCCCTGATAGTAGTTGTAGTTCAGGTTGAGCAGCTTGGACATGATGACAGCCATCTGCTCACGGGTGACATAGTCATCCGGGTTGAAGTTTCCATTGTTGTCGCCTTCCATGACGCCAACCCTCTGGAGAACCTCAATGGCCTCGATGTTTTCCTCTTCGGTCACATCGGGGTAGCTCGCAGCGTTGGAACCGACGACCATCATGCCCAAAAGCATGACAGAAGCCAGAGTCAGGCTGAGAGCCCGCTTCAGATTTCTCATGCGGATTTCCTCCTTTAAATTTTTCGGGTCCGACCGCTTACGGGCTGACAGAGGCTGGTCAATGCCGGTGCGCCATCATCGGTTCGGACGGCAAAACCAGATTCAGCTTTGGCCGTTCGAGTACTGACTCAGCCGCCTGTCATTCCGCAGTGGAGCGGCCCATTTTGGCTTGAAACGCAGAATTTTTCAATGATCGTGGAAGAATTAAAATTCAACTGTTTCTTTGAAATTTTCTGCGTTTTGCCCAAATTTTTCGAGGTTTTTCTACTTCATGCAAATCTTAGGCTTGTGTCACGACTCTTGCACAGGGACAAAAGATATTAAAAACCGAGGGAAACTCCGCAAATCGAGTGCATTTTGTGTCAAAAAGTAAAATTGGTAGACATC
>JAAWLY010000037.1 GCA_022798155.1 Lawsonibacter sp.
GGCCGCCGCCGCCGACCAGCTCACCATCTGGGCCGACCGGGCCGGGGTGGACATCATCAAGCAGCAGGAGGGGGCCGACCCCGCCGCCGTAGTCTTCGACGCCATGTCCGCCGCCAAGGCGAGGAATGCCGACGTGGTGCTGGTGGACACCGCCGGACGGCTGCACAACAAGCAGAATCTCATGAACGAGCTGAACAAGATCTCCCGGGTCATTGACCGGGAGGGGCCCGGCTGCGCCCGGGAGACCCTTCTTGTGCTGGACGCCACCACTGGACAGAATGGCCTGATTCAGGCCAAACAGTTCAAGGAGGCGGCAGGGATTACCGGTATTGTCCTGACCAAGCTGGATGGCACCGCCAAGGGAGGCATCGCCATCGCCATCGCCAAAGAGTTGGGCGTGCCCGTGAAATACGCCGGGGTGGGCGAGGGCATCGACGATTTGCGGCCCTTCGACGCACAGGAATTTGCCCAGGCGCTTATATAAGCTGCTTTCCCGCCCCGAAGGGGGCGGGAAAATAAAAAGAAATTTAATAAATCGTTTATAGACACACAGAGAAAATATGGTAGAATAAAGGGGAAGATTGTATGAAGCTGGTGCTGGCCAGTCAGAACAAGAAAAAGCTGGTGGAGATGAACGACATTCTGTCCCACCTGGGGGTGGAGGTCTGCTCCGAGGCAGAGGCCGGGGTGGATGTTGAGGTGGAGGAGACCGGGACCACCTTTGAGGAAAACTCCCTGCTCAAGGCCAAGGCCGTTATGGAGGCCAGCGGCCTGCCCGCCATCGCCGACGACTCGGGGCTGTGCGTAGACTGCCTCAACGGCGCGCCTGGGGTCTATTCCGCCCGGTACGGCGGCGAGGGGCTCAGCGACGAGCAGCGCTGCCGCCTGCTGTTGGAGAACATGCGGGGCCAGATGACAAGGGCGGCCAAGTTTGTCAGCGTTATCACCTGCTGTTTCCCCAACGGCGATGTGCTCACCGCCCGAGGGGAGTGCCCCGGCACCATCGCCTACGCCCCCATGGGGGAGAGCGGCTTCGGCTACGACCCGGTGTTCTTTGTCCCGGAGCTGAAAAGGACCTTTGCCCAGCTGTCCGCCGGGGAGAAGAACGCCATCTCCCACCGGGGGAAGGCGCTGGAGGCGTTTAAGGAAAAATTAGAGGAGTATCTTGGCTGATTTGCAGGGGCGGCTATTAGCCGCCCGCACGATCATGCGGAGAGTATCGTTAGAACGGGCGGATAATATCCGCCCCTACAGAAAATATCGAAAAACGAGGATAAAATATGGATCTAACAAGCAAACAGCGGGCCCAGCTGCGGGGGCTGGCCAACAGCATTGAGACCATCCTGATTGTGGGCAAGGACGGCATCGGGGACAACCTGGTCAAGCAGGCCAACGACGCCCTGGAGGCCCGGGAGCTCATCAAGGGCAAGGTGCTGGAGAACTCCCTGCTCTCCCCCCGGGAGGCGGCGGAGGAACTGGCCCCCCTGACCAGAAGCGAAGTGGTCCAGGTGATTGGAACAAAATTCGTTTTATATCGTCCAAGCCATAAGAAGGACAAAAAGGATAAGATTGTATTGGTGCAGGAAAAGAAACGGACGAAGTGCTAGGACAAAAAGCCCCCTTTGGCAAAGGGAACCTTTGGAAAAAATCTGCAAAGGCGGTGTTCGCGTTGAAAATTGGTATTTTTGGCGGAACCTTCAACCCGCCCCATCTGGGGCATCTGGCGGCGGCCCGGACGGCAATCGAGGCGCTGGGCCTGGACAAGCTGCTTATCATCCCGGCGGCCGTTCCGCCCCACAAGGAGCTGCCGGAGGGTACGCCCGCCCCGGAGCACCGGCTGGCCATGGCGGAAAAGCTGGCCGACGCCCTGCTGTTGCCCGAGGTGGCGGAGGTGTCCTCTCTGGAGCTGGACCGGGCGGGCAAGAGCTACACCGCCGACACCGTGCGGGCTCTCCACGAGCAGTACCCGGGCGCGGAGCTGTGGCTGCTCATGGGGACGGACATGTTCCTCACCCTCCACCAGTGGCGGGAGCCGGAGAAGATCCTGGAGCTGGCCGGGGTGTGCGCCTTCGGCCGAGCCGAGGGGGACAGCGAGGAGGTTTTTGCTTCTCAGAAGGCATATCTGGAGAAAACCTATCCTGGGGCCAGAGTGACGACCATCGCGGTCCTGGGGTTGGTGGATATCTCCTCCACCCGTCTGCGGGAGCTGCTGGCCAGGGGGGAGGGGGGAGACTACCTCTACCCGGCGGTCTACGGCCACATCCTGATGAACGGCCTTTATGGCACCCACGCCGATTTGAAGCACCTGGATATCCCCGAGCTGCGGGCCTGCTCCTACTCTATGGTGATGCAGAAGCGGGTGCGCCATATCCGGGGGACGGAAGAGGAGGCGGTGCGCCTGGCCAAGCGCTGGGGGGCCGACGAGACCCACGCCCGACGGGCGGGCATCCTCCACGACTGCACCAAGTACCTGGAGCTGGAGGAGCAGCTGGGGCTGTGTGAGAAGTACGGCGTGGAGCTGGACGAGTTGGAGCACCGGGCGGTAAAGCTGCTCCACTCCAAGACGGGGGCGTGTATGGCCCGGTATCTTTTTGGAGAACCTGATGAGGTATACGAGGCCATCTTCTGGCACACCACCGCCAAGGCGGACATGACCACTCTGGAGAAAATATTATATGTGGCCGACTACATGGAGCCCAACCGGACCTTTGAAGGGGTGGAGCGGCTGCGGGAGCTGGCTTACAGCGATCTGGACAAGGCGCTGCTTCTTGGGGTGGAAACCACCATCCAGGAGATGAAGGACCGGAATCTGCCTGTACACAAAAATACGCTCCAGGCCCAGGCCTGGCTGAGAGAACACGGCGTGACCATAGAAGGGTGAGACGATGAGCGAGAATCACAGACAACATGGCAAGCGGGAGGCAGACGGCGGAGCGGCCTCCTGGTGGGGCCGGTTCCAGGCCTGGAGAGCCGGACTGAATCGGAGCCAGCGCATCCGTTTCCGGATATGTGCAGTGCTGGCGGTGGTGGCAATTTTGGCGGTGATCCTGGTGCTGTTCCTGCGTTCCTGGATTCGCCTGCCCACCGTGCCCGAGGTGCCGGTGCGGCCGGGGAACAGCTCCAGCCAGGTCAGCAGCGGCTCCCAGAGCCAGCCGGACCTGACCTATGAGGGGGCCAAGCTGCCCGACGTGGCCAAGAGCGGCCGGAAGGATGGTTACTACACCTTCCTTCTCTGTGGACAGGACGTGGTCAGCGGAGCCACCGATACTATGATTCTCATTACCTACGACACGAAGGGGAAGGCCATCAGCGCCATCAGCCTGCTGCGGGATACCATGATCAACACCAGCGCCCGGAGCAAGCGGCTGAACACGGCGTTTGCCCGGAACTTGGGGGACAGGGGCCTGCCGGACAAGGAGCGGGTGGAAAACGGCATGTCCGCTCTGCGCCAAGAGGTCAGCCGGCTCACCGGCGTCTACCCCGACTTCTACGTCCTGGTGGAGTGGGAGGCCATCGGCCGGCTGGTGGACGCCATCGACGGGGTCTACTTTGATGTGCCCTTCGACATGGACTACGACGACCCCACCCCCGGCCAGGACCTGCACATCCATCAGAAAAAGGGCTACCGGCTGCTGGACGGCCAGGACGCCATGGAGGTCATCCGCTTTCGAAAGAGTAACGACGAGAGCCTTGTCCTCTACGACTCGGGCCGCACCCAGATCCAGCGGGACTTTATGACCGCCGTGCTGAAAAAGTGCCTGACTCCGGAGATTCTGCTCAAGCTGCCCTCCCTGGTTCAGATCTTTATAGACAACGTGGACACCGACCTGACCGTGGGAAATATTTTGGCGTTTGCCCAGCTGGCTGTTGGAATGAACGTGGAAAACAACGTGAAATTTGTCTCCATGCCCTTTTACAACGTACGCTATGGCGGGGCGTCCATGGTGTGTGCCATACAGGATGAGCTGCTGGAGCTGCTCAACGACGGTGTCAACCCCTATGTGGACGAGATCAAGGCCAGCGACCTCCAGCTGATGTACCAGAGGAGCGGGGGCGGCTTTGGGGTAACCAACGGCAAGCTGGCCGACCCGGCGGTGGCCCGGGTCTATGTGGCCCCCAAGCCGGCGGAGCCTGACGAACCCGATGAGCCGGACAGCTCCGGCGAACCCGCCGGGGACCCGGATGTCCCCAGCGGAGAGGAGATGCCCGAGGAGCCCGACCCGGAGGGCCCCGGCGACGTTTCTCAGCCTGGCGAGCCCTCAGAGCCGGAAAACCCGGCGACCATTGATCCGGCAGACATTTTCCCGGATCCCACCCCGGGTAGCCAGAGCGGCGGAGAAGAGCTGCCCCAGCAGCAGGACGAAACTCAAGCAGTGGCCTGAGTCTAAGGATAAAAATCAATGAGAAAGGAGCGGATTGGATGGAATCCTATGAGTTGGCAGTTTTGCTGGCCAGAGCGCTGGACGGGAAAAAGGGAGGGGACATCAAGGTATTAAAGACAGAGGGCCTGACCACCCTGGCGGACTACTTTGTCATCTGTACCGCCACCTCCAACACCCAGGTAAAGGCCATGTCTGACGCCTGCGAGGAGGCGGCGGAGAAAAATGGCGAGCGAGCCCACCATATCGAGGGCCACCGGGGAGGAACCTGGCTGTTGATGGATTTCTCCTCTGTCGTGGTCCACGTGTTTACCGACGAGGCCCGGAAGTTCTATGACCTGGAGCGGCTGTGGAGCGACGCGGAGGAGATGGATACAGCCAAGATCCTGACCCAGGACTAGGGCTTGTTTGAAAAATGTCAAGACGCCCAATCGGCGGGCCTTTCGCCCCCATGCTTCCCCAATTTTTCTTGAAATCCACCCAGGATTCCAGCGAAAAATTGTGTTTGTCTGGAGCCGAAATCCCTCGCCGCTGTGCATGCTTCCATTTTTCAAACGGCGCCTAACCTGCATAAAAAAGCCCCGGCGTCCAGAGATCGACGCCGGGGCTTTTACGTTATGCTGGCGGGACGCCTCGAATAATGTTCAGCGCCTTTTGCCGGTTGGAGACCTGGTTGACCAGTTGACTTCCGCCAAATTCTCCGTCTAGGGTCCAGGGGATGGGCTGGTTGCTGGTGAAGGTGAGGCTGCGGGCCTGGAACTGGACCAGGGCCCCGGAGCGGTCAGCGGGCGAGAGACTGACCAGGGCCTGGAGGCCGTCGGTGAGGTCGGCCAGACTGAGGGGCTTTTTCACCAGTGTGACCTCAAACAGCCCGTCGTCCAGCACCACCTGCTCCACCTTGGGGGGTTTGATTCCGCCGATGGACTGGGAGTTGCTCACCATACCGAAGTAGAAGTCGTCCTCCAGGGTCTGTCCGTCGTACTCCACGGTCATATGATACGGGGCGATGGTGGGCAGAGAGGCGATGCCGGCAAAGATATAGGCCAGATGGCCAAAGGTGTTTTTCAGCTCCTGGGGGGTGTCGTAGGCCACCTTGGTAAAGGCGCCAAAGGCGGCCACATAGACAAAGCTGGCGCTGTTGAGCATCCCCACGTCGATGGGTACGGGCACGCCGGTACCGGCGGCCACGAGGGCGGCCTCCCGGGGCTTTCGGGGCAGGTGGAGAGTGGTGGCGCAGTCGTTGGTGGAGCCGAAGGGGATGTAGCCCAGAGGGGGCGGGGAATCCAGCTCCAGCAGTCCGGAGACCACCTCGCTGAGGGTGCCGTCGCCCCCGGCGCAGATGATCCGGTCGAACTGGGAGGCCAGCTCCCGGGCGGTGCGGGCGGCGTCTCCCTTGCACTGGGTGGGGTAGGAGGTGGTGATCCACCCCGCCTTGGTGAACACATCCAGCACGGAGGCCAGCGCCCCCCTCACCTGACCTGTGCCGGAAGTGGGATTGTAGATGAAAAGAAGCTGATTCATAAGATGACCCTCCGGGGGAAAGAAGATATTGATACATATTATAGTGAAGGGAACGGAAAAATCAAGGTGGAAGAAAAAACTTTATTCCATCTTAACAGGCGGGGGAGATAGGGGCTTGCGCCGAGAGGAAAAAACGAGTACAATAGGGCGAAAACTGTTTTACTGAGGTGTATATCCACTATGAACCGAAAGACCCTGGCCGCCGCTTTTCCGGTGACAGTCCCTGTGCTTATGGGCTATCTGGCCATTGGGATGGCCTTTGGGCTGATGCTCCAGGCCATCGGCTACGGGGCGGGTTGGGCCCTGCTGATGAGCGCGGTCATCTATGCCGGCTCCGGCCAATATCTGGGGGTGTCTCTGCTGGCGGCGGGGGCGCCCCTGACTCAGGTAGCCTTCCTCACTCTGATGGTCAACTTCCGCCACCTGGTCTATGGCCTGTCTATGCTGGAGAAATTCCGGGGGATGGGGCTGCGCAAGTTCTATATGATCTTTTCCCTCACCGATGAGACTTATGCCCTGCTCTCCTCCGCCCAGGCCCCGGAGGGGGTGGAGGAACACGACTTTTTTTTCTGTGTAGCCCTGCTGGACCAGAGCTACTGGGTGCTGGGGTCGGTAATCGGGTCTCTGCTGGGTTCCGCCCTGGGCTTTGACACCACAGGAGTGGATTTTGCCATGACGGCCCTGTTCCTGGTCATCGCCGTGGGCCAGTGGAAGGCGGCGGGCAGTCACCTGCCCGCCCTGCTGGGGGGCGCGGCCACCCTGGCCAGCCTGCTTATTGTGGGGGCGGAGGATATGCTCCTGCCCGCCTTGGCTATGATTGTCATTGTACTGACCCTGCTTCGGCCCCGGCTGGAGGAAAAACACGCAAGAGAGGAGGAAACGCCATGCCCCTGACTCCTGTACAGACCCTGGCCTCCATCGCCGTGATGGCGGTGGTAACCTTCCTCACCCGAGCTCTGCCTTTTCTCCTCTTCGACCGGGGGGACCATCCCCCTAAGCTGGTGCTCTATCTGGGCCGGGTGCTGCCCCCGGCCATTATCGCCATGCTCATCGTGTACTGCCTCAAGGGTGTTACCTTCGCCGCCCCAGAGGGTTGGGTTCCGCCTCTGGCGGCCGGCTTGGCCGCCGTGCTCCTCCATCTTTGGAAGGGCAACGACCTGCTCTCCATTTTTGGGGCCACAGTGCTGTATATGGTGCTGGTGCAGGGGGTGTTTGGCTGAATGTCCAACGTTTTGATTACCGGCGCCTCCCGGGGCATCGGCGCGGCCGCGGCCCGGCTCTTCGCCCGGGAGGGCTGGGATGTGGCCATCCACTACAACCGCAGCGGCGGTAAGGCCCTGGAGCTGTCCGGCGAGCTGTTGAAGCTGGGGGGAAGGGCCGTCCCCGTGCAGGCGGATGTGTCCGACCCGGAGCAGGCCGCCCGGGCGGTGCGGGAGGCGGAAGCGGCCCTGGGCGGGCTGGACGCCGTTGTGTGCAATGCGGGGACCGCTCTGCCCCAGCAGCTGCTCACCGACACCACAGACGAGGAGTGGCGGCGGGTAATGGGGGCGGACTTGGACGGGGTCTTTTATATCCTCCGGGCGGCCATACCGGGCATGGTGCGGCAGAAGCGGGGGGCTATCGTGACGGTGTCCTCCATGTGGGGGGTGACGGGGGGCTCCTGCGAGGCGCCTTACTCTGCCGCCAAGGCGGGGGTAATCGGACTGACAAAGGCCCTGGCCAAGGAGCTGGGCCCCTCCCATATCCGGGTGAACTGCGTGGCACCGGGGGTGATCAGCACCGGGATGAACCGCCATCTCTCCCCCGAGGATTTAGAAGCGCTGAGTGAGGAGACTCCCCTGGGCCGGATCGGGGCGCCGGATGAGGTGGCCCAGGCCATCTGGTTTTTGGCCTCGGACCGCGCCCGCTTTCTCACCGGGCAGGTAGTGAATGTGGACGGCGGCATGGTCATCTGAGCCGGACACAGAAATTTAAGATTTTATTCCCTATTTTTCAGTTGTAAAAGCGAAAAAAACTTGATATAATAAACCATCCATAAGATTGTGTTGAAAAAATTTCCAATCAGGTTATTTTGGAGGGGCGCTATGGGTCGTTCCAACCGGGATGTTGGCGGCTATCGGGGCCGCAGAACTATAACAGATATTTTACGGGGCATTGCCATCGTTCTTGCGGTGGCGGTGGTTCTTGTGCTGGCCGGGGTGCTCTATCTTCAGCGATATCTGGTCTATACTGACGATGGCGTAAAGCTGGACCTGCCTCCGTTTTTGCAGATGTTCCGCCAGGAGGACGGAGAGCAGGGCGGCTCCGCCAGCCCCCCGGAGCTGCCGGATATCAGCCTGACGGAGGACCCCGATGCCAGTCAGCCGGAGCCGGAGCCCGAGCCTGAGCCGCCCGGGTTTGCCCTGTCCCTCGCTGTGGACGAGATAGTAAACGGGACGGCCGCTGTCCGGCTGGAGGAGACGGGGGCGCAGGCCGTCATCCTGGAGGTAAAGGACCGGATGGGGCAGCTGAGCTGGCCCTCGGAGCAGACCATCGCCGGCTGGTCCCATGTTAACGGACAGCAGGCGGCGGCCGACGCCCTGCGGCAGTGGAACCAGGGCGAGGTGTATACCATCGCTCGGGTCCACTGCTTCCGAGACGACACGGTTCCCTATTATAACAACCGTCTGGCTCTGCGCTGGGCGGGCACCGAGTGGAACTGGCGGGACGAGCTGGGTCTGCGCTGGACCAGCCCCGCCCAGGAGGACATCCGTGCCTATAACGCCGCGCTGTGCGGAGAGCTGGCGGCCATGGGCTTTGACGAGATCGTACTGGAGGAGTTCTACTTCCCCGTCACAGGCAAGCTGGACACCATCCGGCGGGGAGACTCCTATAACCCCAGCCAGTTTACCGCCCAGGTAGAGGATTTCCTGACTCGGGCGCAGCAGGCGGCGGAGCCCTATGGCGCTAAGATTTCCCTGCGGATCCCGGCGGGGGTGCTGGGAGAGGGGAGCGCCGCCAGCGGCCTGACGCCCGAGATGCTGGAGCGGTTTGGATACCGGATCTGGGGCGACCGGGAGGGGCTGTCGGCCCTGCCGGAGCTGGAGGGGGAACGGATGGTACAGATTGTCCCCCAGGCCGAGGAAAACCGGGAGCTGTTCCAAGCGGTTATCCCTCAGCCAGAATAGGGCAGCGCGATGCCGCCCGGCCGGAAACGGCCGGGCGGCATTTTGTGCAAAATGAAAAAAGTGTTAAAATACAAGGCATTGCCAAAGAATTGCCTAGGGAAAACAGCGGAAAAAGGCCTTGATTTTTTGGGGAAACTTTACTACAATAATATGGTAGCGCATATCCTCATTTTTTCAAGCAAAAAAGGTGGTGAAAACATGGCATTGGAAGCGATTCAGACGGTCGCCCAGGCAGAGGCCAAGGCGAAGGCGGACCGGGAGGCCGCAGCGGTCCAAGCAAAGCAGAAACTGGCAGAGGCTCAGCGCGAGGCCAATCAGACTGCGGAGCAGGCCCGGCAGCAGGCCAGGGAGGAGGCCCGTCTTATGATGTCCCAGGCAGAGGAGAAGGCGGCGCAGGCCACTCGGGAGGAGCTGGAACGGGCCAAGGCAGATTGCGAAACGCTGAAGCAAAATGCTCAGGGCCGGCTTGAGGAGGCCGCACAGCTCATTGTTGGAAGGGTCGTGGAACAGTAATGGCCATAGTAAAAATGAAACGCCTGCACATGGTGGGTATGGTCAGCGATCAGGAGAAGCTGCTCCGTCTGCTCCAGCATATGGGCTGCGTGGAGATTGTCCAGCCTGAGACGGATCAGGAGGACCCTGTGTGGACCGGCCTGGTCCAGCCGGAGGGGGGCGGTCTTGCCGCGGCCCGCGAGGAGAAGACCCAGGCTGAGCGGGCCCTGGAGGTGCTCAAGCGGTATGCCCCTGTGAAAAGTGGGCTGCTTGCGCCCAAGCCCGACGTGCAGGAGGGCGAGCTGCTGGACGAGGAGCGGGCCCAACGGGCCCGTCAGGCCGCTAAGGAGGTCAACGATCTGGACCGGCAGCTGGCCGCCATCCGCGCCGAGGAGAACAAGCTGGAAACCCAGAAGGAGGTGCTGCGGCCCTGGCTGGACCTGGACCTGCCTCTGGAGACCAGCTCTACCCCCCAGGTGACCATCCAGCTGGGTACCCTGCCCGCCAACCTGCCTATGAATCAGGCGGAGGGAGAGGTCCGGGCCGCCGGTGAGCTGGCACAGCTCACCGAGGTGCACACCGAACGGGACTTCCACTACTGTATGCTGGTGTGTCACGCCAGCCAGGCAGAGGGTGTTTTGGAGGCGCTGAAGGGACTGGGCTGGTCCCGGGCCAACCTGCGGGACTGGACGGGCACCGCGGCGGAAAACCTGGACCGCCTGGACCAGAAGACCAAAGCGCTAAGGGAGGAGACCGCCTCCATCGAGGAGAAGCTGTCCGGTATGGGTGAGCTCACCGCACCTCTGCGGCAGCTGTCCGACCTGGCCGGCGTCAACGCCAGCCGGGAGGAGTCCCGGGAAAGGCTGCTGGGTACCGAACAGACCTTCCTGCTGGAGGGCTGGGTGCCCGAGGAGAGCTGGCCCGCCCTGAAACAGGAGCTGGAGAAGTACCCCTGCGCCTGTGAGGTGAACGACCCGGCCCCGGAGGAGTATCCCCAGGTGCCGGTGCGGCTGAAAAACAACTGGTTTACCAAGCCGCTGAACATGGTTACCGACATGTATTCCCTGCCGGCCTACGGTTCGCTGGACCCCAACCCCCTGATGGCCCCCTTCTTCATCCTGTTCTACGGGATGATGATGGCGGACATGGGCTATGGACTGGTGATGATGATTGCCGCCCTGGTGGTCATCAAAAAGGCCAGACCTGACGGAGCCACTATGCGGTATATGATGCCCCTGCTGGGACTGTGCGGCGTGAGTACCTTCCTGTGGGGGGCGGCCACTGGCGGCTTCTTCGGGGACCTGATCCCCCAGCTGATGAGCATTGTCACCGGCGGAGACGTGGCGGACTATGCCCTGCCCAAGCTGTTTGACCCCCTGGATAAGGCGGTGAACGTGCTGGTGGGCGCGCTGGTTCTGGGTGTGGTACAGATTTTCACCGGCATGGCCGTGAGCATGTACAAGCAGATTAAAGCCGGCGAAACTATGGCCGCCCTGTGCAACGAGGGGGCATGGTACCTGGTGTTCGTCCTGGCCGGCGTGGCCGCGGTGAGCGGACAGGTCACCCCCTGCGTCATTGCCATCCTGATTGTCCTGGTGCTGACCCAGAGCTATGGTAAAAAGGGCATCGTGGGCAAGGCCATGGGCGTCTTCGGTTCGCTGTACAACAACATCACCGGCTATTTCAGCGACATTCTCTCCTATTCCCGGCTGATGGCTCTGATGCTGGCCGGCGCGGTGACCGCTCAGGTATTCAACACCCTGGGCGCCATGACCGGCAACGTGATTGCGTTCTTTATCATCGCCATGGTGGGCAACGCACTGAACTTTGCCCTGAATATTCTAGGCTGCTTTGTCCATGACATGCGTCTGCAGTGCCTGGAGTATTTCGGGCGGTTCTATGAGGACGGCGGAAAGCCCTTCCGTCCTCTGGATCTTGATACCAAATACTATAAAGTGGTAAAATAAAAGGAGGAAATCATTATGACTGACATTTCATTGGCTCTGGAAGCGACCCAACTGGGAACTCTCTTCGGCGGCTTTGGCGGCCTGGCCCTGGCTCTTCTGGGTGCTGGCCTGGCCGTGGGCCTGAGCTGCGTGGGCTCCGCCAAGGGCACCGGCATCGCCGGCGAGGCGGGCACCGGCCTTTTAAGCGAGGACCCCAGCAAATCCGGTAAGGTCATGGTCCTTCAGCTGCTCCCCGGTACCCAGGGCCTGTACGGCATGGTGGTGTGGTTCTTCGCCATCAACAGCATGGGTCTGCTGGGCGGCGATTTCACCACCCTGCTCAGCGAGATGACCGTTTCCAGAGGTATGGCCTACTTTGCCGCCTGCATGCCCATGGCGCTGGGCGGATTGCTGTCCGCCATCGCCCAGGGCCGCGTGGCCGCCGGTTCCATCAACATTCTGGCCAAAAAGCCCGACGACTGGTCCAAGGGCCTGATCCTGTGCGGCATCGTGGAGTTCTACGCCATCCTGTCCCTGCTGGCCTCCATGCTGATGCTGCTGCAGTTCTAATCCCAGGGAAGGGGACTGACAATATGGAAGGAATCGAAAAAATCACCGCCAAGGTGGCCCAAGACGCCCAGGCTGACATCGACAGGCTGACAGCGGAGACGGAAGAAAAGGTGCAGGCCATCCGGGCCGCCGCCGCGGCCCGGGCCCAGCAGGAGGCCAACGACATTGTGGAGAAAGGCCGCATGGCCGCCGCCGAGCGGCTGGAGCGGCTGAGCTCCGCCGCCCAGATGGAGCGGCGCAAGCTGGAGCTGGGGGCCAAGCAGGAGGTATTGGGCGAGGCCTTCGCCCTGGCGCTGGAAAAGCTGTGCACCTTGCCCGAGAAGGAATACATCAGCCTGCTGGCCAAGCTGGCCCTGAAGGCCAGCACCAGCGGCAGGGAGCAGATGATTTTCTCCCAGAAGGACCGGAACACCGTGGGTAAGCAGGTGGTCATGGCGGTCAACGAGGCCCTGGTGAAGGAGCGGGCTCCCAGCCTGCCCGAGGAGGTTGCCAAGAGCAAGGTAGGCGCCTTTGTGGATAAGCTGGTCCACAACACCACCGCGGTCGTCACCGGCACCGGCCTGACCCTGAGCGAGGAGACCCGGGACATCAGGGGGGGCTTCATCATGGTGGACGGCGACGTGGAGATCAACTGCGCCTTCGAGACCCTGGTCCGCCTGCAGCGGGAGCAGATGGAGAAGACGGTTGCTGACGCACTGTTTCAATCGTAAGGAAGGGGGCATCTACTTTGTCCCACCGCAAAAAAGATACGGACTATCTGGCCATTTCCGCCCGGATCCGAGCCATGGAGAATAGGCTGCTCACCCGGGAGCGGATGGACCGGATGATCGAGGCCCGGGACAACGCCGAGGCCATGAAGATTCTCGCCGAGTGTGGCTACGCTGAGGGTCCCTTAGACGCTGTTCTGGGTCAGGCCCGGGCGGAGGTCTTCAAGGACATGGAGCAGGGGGCGCCCGACCCCCGGCTGGTGGAAGTCTTCCAGATCAAGTACGACTACCACAACGCCAAGACCATCATCAAGGCCCAGGCACAGGGAGTCGCCCCAGAGCGGCTGCTGCTGGCCGGAGGCCGCTACGACCCCGCCCAGCTGTGGG
The DNA here is from genome assembly GCA_022798155.1 of Lawsonibacter sp. GTDB lineage: Bacteria > Bacillota > Clostridia > Oscillospirales > Oscillospiraceae > Lawsonibacter. Next base: position 13,170 of record JAAWLY010000037.1, read on the forward strand.
ACGGCTGGAAGCGGGAGGCCCTCACCGGAGTGGACGAGGCCTTCAAGAAGGCCATGGAGCAGGCTCAGGCCGCCCTGGCCGAGGGGGGCGACCCCCAGCGCTCCGACCTGATTCTGGACCGGGCCTGCTACGCCGAAATGGCCCGGCTGGCCCAGGAACTGCAAAGCTCCTTCCTCCAGGGCTATGTCCGCCTGTCGGTGGATGTGGCCAACCTGCGCACCGCCGTCCGGGTCCACCGGATGGGCCGTGAGGGCGACTTCCTGCGCCAGGTGCTGCTGCCCGGGGGAAATGTGTCCGAGACGGCTATCGCCGCCGCCCGGGGGGACGCCCTGGGCGAGGTGTTCCGGTCCGGGCCGCTGGCTCAGGCCGCCGACCTGGGGGCCAAGCTGACCCAGCCGGAAGGGGGCGCCCTCACCGCCTTTGAGCGGGAGTGCGACAATGCCCTCACCGCATACCTGGCCGCCGCCCGCCGCGTCCCCTTCGGGGAAGAGGCGGTCATCGGCTACCTGTACGCCAAAGAGCTGGAGTTCACCGCTATCCGGGCCATCTTCGCCGGACGGGCGGCGGGGCTGGATGGGGAGACCATCCGCTCCCGGCTCCGGGAAACCTATGTGTAAGGGGGTGGGGTAGATATGTATAAAATTGCCGTCATGGGCGACAAGGACAGCGTCTTGGGCTTTAAGGCCCTGGGGCTGGAGGTCTGCCCGGTGGACTCCCCCGACCAGGGCCGGGAGGCCCTGCACCGCATGGCCAAGGAGAACTACGCCATCATCTATATGACCGAGCAGCTGGCCGCCCAGCTCCCCCAGGAGATCGCCCGGTATAAGGACGCCCTCACCCCCGCCATCATCCTCATCCCCGGCAAGGAGGGCTCCCTGGGCATCGGCATGGCCAACGTGAAGACCGCCGTGGAACGGGCGGTCGGTGCGGATATACTCTAAAAAATACCCAGAAAGAAGGTTAAGATAGCCTATGGGAAAAATCGTTAAGGTCTCCGGCCCGCTGGTGGTGGCCACCGGCATGGAGGAGGCCAACATGGCCGACGTGGTCCGCGTGGGCGAGCAGCGCCTGATCGGCGAGATCCTCACCATGACCGGCGGATCGGCCTCTATCCAGGTCTATGAGGAGACCTCTGGCCTGGGCCCCGGCGCCGACGTGGTCACCACCGGCGCCCCCCTGTCCGTGGAGCTGGGCCCCGGCCTCATCGAAAACATCTACGACGGCATCCAGCGCCCACTGGAGGTCATCATGAAGAAGGTACAGGGCAACAACCTGCCCCGGGGCGTGGAGGTGCCCGCCCTGGACCGGGAGAAGAAGTGGGGCTTCACTGCCACTGTCAAGGCTGGCGACAGGGTTGTGGGCGGCGACATCATCGGTACCGTCCAGGAGACCCCCTCCATCCTCCACAAGATTATGATTCCCCCCAAGATGAGCGGCACCATCGAGTCCATTGAGTCGGGCTCCTACACGGTGCTGGACAAGATCGGCGTCCTGGTGGACGGCAAGGGGGAGAAGCACGAGCTGACCATGATGCAGAAGTGGCCCGTCCGTGTGGGCCGCCCCTACAAGCACAAGTACCCCCCGGTGATCCCCCTCCAGTCCGGCCAGCGGATCGTGGACACCTTCTTCCCCGTGGCCAAGGGGGGCACCGCCGCCATCCCCGGCCCCTTTGGTTCGGGCAAGACGGTG
>JAAWLY010000038.1 GCA_022798155.1 Lawsonibacter sp.
CAAGGCCTGGTCCAACGGCCTGCTCCACAGCGAGAAGCCCTGGTCCCAGGAGGAGAAGGTGAAATTCCTGTGCCCCGTCCCCGGCTACGACCGGCACTTCCGGGTCACCGAGTCCTTTGGCATGGAGCTCATCCCCGTCAAGTGCGGCGACAACGGACCGGACATGGACGCGGTGGAGAAGCTGGTCCAGGATCCCCAGGTGAAGGGCATCTGGTGTGTCCCCAAATACTCCAACCCCGACGGCTTCATCTACTCCGACGAGGTCATCGGTCGCATCGCCGGGCTGAAGCCCGCTGCCCCCGACTTTATCGTCATCTGGGACAACGCCTATATTGTCCATGAGATCCGGGGGGAGTATGTCCCCTTCCCCGATATCCTGAAGCTATGCGCCGAAAAGGGGAACCCCGACCTGGTGTTTGAGTTTGCCTCCACCTCCAAGATCACCCTGCCGGGGGCCGGCATGGCGGTGATGGCGGCCAGCCAGGCTAACATCAAGCACATGGCCCAGCTGATGGACGCCCAGATGATCAGCTGCGACAAGCTGAATCAGCTGCGTCAGGTCCGCTTCCTGAAGGACAAGGCCCACACCCTGGAGCTGATGAAGAAGCACGCCGACGTGCTCCGTCCCCGGTTCGACGCCTTCCTGAAGGAGCTGGAGGAGCAGATCAAGCCCCTGAACATCGCCCGCTGGACCAACCCCAAGGGCGGCTACTTCATCAGCCTGTATACCACCCCCGGCTGCGCCAAGCGGACAGTGGCGCTGTGCAAGGAGGCCGGCCTGGTGATGACCGGAGCTGGAGCCGCCTACCCCTACGGCAATGACCCGGATGACAGCCACATCCGCATTGCTCCCTCCTTCCCCGCCTTGAAGGACGTGGAGCTGGCCGCCAAGGTGTTCTGCACCTGCCTGAAGCTGGCCACCCTGGAGAAGCAGGGTTAAATAAAGCGGGACGCCCGAGAGGGCGTCCCAATTTTATTTTGTCTGAGCCAGACGGTAGAGCATCTGCACCGTCTCCTCCCGGGTGGCCAGGGCCTGGTAGCGGAGGTCACCGCTGCCGTCGCCGGCCACCAGGCCCTGCTTTTCCGCCCAGTCCCGGGCGGAAGCGGACCAATTCCCGGGGGGGAGCTGGGCCCGCCGGGCCAGGTAGTCGTTCATCATCTCGTCAAAGCGTTCTTGGGTCATGTCGTCCTCCTCGTGGTCCATAGCGGCGGCCACATCCCGGCGGAACTGGTCCATAGTGACCTCGTGCTTGGGCCACCACTGGAGCACGTCGCCGTGGCCGCTGGCAATCCCCAAATCGTGGCCCTCAGCGTGGCAGATGACCACGCCGGGCTCCAGGGGATTAAGGGAAAATTGTGCGCACAGCCGGGCGGTCAGCTCTACGGCGTTTTGGTAGATACGCAGGAAATAGGGCCGGTTGGCCTCCACATCGTAGCCCACCATGGTTCCGCCCTGGTAGGTGTGCCCGGCGGGCTCGCAGCACTCGAAGGACAAATGGGTGTCATTGGCGCTGCGGCCGCTGGTCCCGGTGCCGGCATGCCAGCCTCGGGTGGTCCAGGGGAGGGTCTGAACGATCTGGTCCTGGGCGACGAAGGCGTGGACGCACTTGGTGATGTCGGGCCGGTTCCACCGGCGGACAAAGACCATGGGGTCGGGCTGGGCCACACCGGTGGAGTGGACCATCACTCCCCTGGGGGTCAAGGGCCGGCCCTCCTGATAGCACAGGTTTTTGGTGAGAAATTGCTGTTTGAAGTCCATGACAGCCTCCTTTGGGCGGGGGCCTGAAAGGGGTCCCTGTCATACTATGCGCCGCTGGAGGAGTGGGTGTCCGACTCCAGGCAATCCTGCACATAGTGGATGAACTCCTGAATCAGGGCGGAGGGGCGCTGGCCCTTGTCCCATACCAGCACATATTCCACCTGCCGGTCCGGCTGGGTGACCGCTTTAGAGACGACCCGCTGGTTTTGGGTGGTTTGGGGGAAAATGCTGATGCCCACCCCCTCCTCGGCCAGGGCCACCGCGTCCATGTAGTTGGACATCTCGCACAAGATGTTGGGCTCTGCGCCGATGGTGCCGAACCAGCGGCGGATGGACTCCACCCGGGATTTCCGGCTGGGGACGATCAGGGGCTGGCCCACCAGGCTGGCCAGGGGGATGGAGTCACCGGGAAGCAGGGCCAGGGGGTGCTCCTTGGGCAGGATGGCCACCCAGGGCTCTCGGGCCACGGGGAAGCCCGCCAGGTGCTCGGTGTCGTAGGGGGCGGCGATGACGGCCAGGTCGGCCAGCCCCTTGCGGAGCCGGTCCAACACGTCGTCGGTGCTGCCGTTCCAGAGGTTGTAGCGCACCAGGGGGAATTCCTCCCGAAAGCCGGCGATCCACCGGGCGGTGAGGAAGGGGGCGCGACCCTCCACCATGCCGACGCAGATGGTGCCGGACATCCCCTCCCGCAGGTCGGCCAGTTCCTGCCGGGTCTTTTCGGCCAGCTCCAGAAGCTGATAGGCCCGGCGCAGCAGCAGCCGCCCCTCCTCGGTCAGCTCCAAACGGCGCTTCCCGCGAAGGAAGAGCTGGACCCCCAGCTCCTCCTCCAGCCCCTTGATCTGGTTGCTCAGGGGCGGCTGGCTCATACACAGCTTTTCCGCCGCCCGGGTGATGTTCAGCTCCTGGGCGACCACGGTAAAATAGCGCAGGGTGCGCAATTCCATAAAAATCCCTCCCCACCTATCATACCAAAAAAATATGGGGACTGCAATGCAATATGTATTTCCTTTTTTGAGGAAGCTGTGTTAGGATATAGTCGTTCCGAGGGAACAGTCCCATCAATAACGATCCTTTGTGTGATCCATCCGTCACCAAAGTCAAAAAACGGCCCAGACAGCGCCTCTCCGCTGTCTGGGCTATGTTTGTGTCAGTGGTTGAGCACCCGGACCCGGATCATGTTGGGGATGGCGCGGAGCTCCTCGGCCGCCTCCTCGGTGATGCGGGTGTTTACGTCCACCATGGTGTATGCGTAGTCTTTTTTTGACTTATTGGTCATGTTTTCCACGTTGATCCGGTCGTCGGACAAAACCCCCATAATCTGGGTCAGCATGGCGGGAACGTTTTTGTGGATCAGGCAGATGCGGGCGATGCCGCTCCAGTCCTGGGTCACGTTGGGCAGGTTGACGGAGTTGACAATGTTGCCGTTAAGCAGGTAGTCCTGGAGCTGGCGCACCGCCATCACAGCGCAGTTCTCCTCGCTCTCCGGGGTGGAGGCCCCCAGGTGGGGAAGGGCGATGACGTTTTTGACGGTGGTAATCCGGTCGTCGGGGAAATCGGTGACGTATTTGGCCACCCGGCCCGCCTCCAGGGCGGCGATCATGTCGTCGTCGTTGACTAGGCCGCCCCGGGCCAGGTTGAGCACCCGAACCTGGCCTTTCATTTTGGAGATGGCCTCGGCGTTGATAAAGTCCTTGGTGGAGCTGTTGTAGGGGACGTGGATGGTGACGTAGTCAGAGACCTTGTACAGCTCGTCCACATCCTTTACCACGTGGACGTGGCGGTCCAGCCGCAGGGCGGCGTCTACCGACAGGAAGGGGTCGTAGCCGTAGACGTCCATCCCCAGGTCCAGGGCGATGTTGCACACCAAAGCCCCGATGGCCCCCAGGCCGATGACGCCCAGGGTCTTTTTGTACAGCTCCGGCCCCACAAAGGCGGACTTGCCCTTTTCCACCGCGGCGGCCACGTCCACCTTGGGGGTGTGGGCCTGCTCCTGCACCCAGTCCGCGCCCCCCAGAATGTCTCGGGAGGCCACCAGCATGGCGGCGATCACCAGCTCCTTTACAGCGTTGGCGTTGGCGCCGGGGGTGTTGAACACCACAATCCCGCTGTCGGAGCAGCGCTCAATGGGGATGTTGTTGGTGCCCGCCCCCGCCCGGGCGATGGCCCGGAGGGAGTCGGGAAAGACATACTCGTGCATGGGGGCGGAGCGCACCAGGATGCCGTCCTCATTTTCCAGCTCGCTCCCCGTCTGGAACCGGGTGGGGTCCAGCTTGGACAGGCCTACAGAAGAAATTTTGTTCAGAGTTTTGATACGGTACATGTGGATTACCTCGAATCAGTGTAATAAGCCTACCTCTTTCAGGCGACGCTGGCCTTTTCCCGGGAACTGAGCAGGCTAGTGCGGGGATAGGCCGCGCCCTATGCGCCCACCCGCTCCTTGAGCTTTACCCCGTCCAAGGCGGGGGCGATGACGATAAACAGCGCGCCGCTGCCGATTGCCTGGACCAAGGTGCCCAAAAACTGGGGGACAAAGGCGGACATCGTCCCGGCCATGGCGCAGCCGGCCAGGGCGTAGGCGGCGGGGGAGAACAGTCCCGCGAGGACGATGGCGGCACAGTTCCGGCGACAAAGAATGTGTTCGGAGCGGCTGGTGAAGAACAGCACCACCATCGCCTTGATGACCAGGGTGGGCAGCACCCACACGGGGGCGGTGAGCAGGTCGGCCAGTCCCGCGCCGATGGCGGCGGCCCCGACGGCATAGGGGAGGGGGAGCAGGCAGGCGGCCAGGTAAATCAGCGCGTCCCCTAGGTGGATATAGCCCCCGGTGGGGATGGGGATGTGGAGGATGTAGGCGGTCATAATGGTGATGGCCGCAGCGAAAATGGCGGTTAGGGTAAGAAGATGGACGTTGTCTTTGCGCATAAAAACTCCTCCTAAACTTGGATGGGAGAAGAATACACCGAATTTCCTGCTATGTCAATTGGTTAATTGTTTTTCTCAAACAAACGGATGAAGTCGCACAGCTTTTCCACGCCCTCTACGGGCATGGCGTTGTAGATGCTGGCCCGCATTCCGCCGGCTTTCCGGTGGCCCTTCAGGTTGACGAAGCCAGCGGCAGTGGCCTCCTGGACAAACTTGGCGTCCAGCTCGTCGCTGCCGGTGCGGAAAGTGACGTTCATCCCGGAGCGGGAGTCCTTGTCTGCGTGGAGCTGGAAGAGGCGGGAGCTTTCCAGGGTGGAGTAGAGCATGTTGGCCCGCTGCCACTTCAGCTTCTCCATCCCGGCCACTCCGCCGTTTTCTTCCACCCAGTCTAAGGTGAGGCCCAGCATGTAGATGCACCAGCAGGGAGGGGTGTTGTACATGGAGTCTTTGTCAATCATGGTTTTGTAGTTCATCATCAGGGGGGTAAAGGGCAGCTCGTGGCCCTGGAGGCCGTCTTTGATGATGACCACTGTCAGCCCGGCGGGGGCCATGTTTTTCTGGGCCCCGGCGTAGAGAATGCCGAATTTGGACACATCCACCGGCATGGACAGGATATCGGAGGACATATCGCAGACCAGGGGCACGTCGCCCGTGTCGGGGACGTAGTTCCACTCGGTGCCGAATACGGTGTTGTTGGCGCAGTAGTAGAAGTAGCTAGCCTGGGGGTCCAGCTTCAGCTCTTCCTGCCGGGGGATGCGGCAGTAGTTGCCCTCGCCCATGTCGGCAGCCAGGCTGATCTGGCCGTATCTGGCGGCCTCTTTACAGGCCAGGCTGGAGAAGTTGCCGGTGACGGCGTAGTTCGCCTTTCCGGTTTTGCCGATCAGGTTCAGGGGGATGGCGGAGAACTGGCCGGAGGCCCCGGTCTGAAGAAACAAGATGTGGTAATCCGAGGGAATGTTCATCAGCCGGCGCAGCTTGTCCCGGGTCTCCTGAAAGATATCCATAAACACCTTAGACCGGTGGCTCATCTCCATCACGGACATACCGGAGCCCCGGTAATTGGTAATTTCCGACCCGGCACGCTCCAGTGCGGACAGCGGGAGCATGGAGGGACCGGCGGCGAAGTTGTAAACACGCTGGTTACTCATAAGAGAGAGCCCCTTTCTAACTTACATTGCCACAGGTTTGGACGTGGTATTTTTTCAATTATAGTCCAGGAGAAAATGGGTGTCAATGGTAAAAGAAGAGAAGTAGAGGGCATTTTTATGGTTTTTCTGCGGTATTTTATGGGGGATTTAAAATATGTCTCCCGGAGCGGGACCTGGGCGATCGGTCGGGGGACTGGATAATGTACATATATGAAGGACAAATATGTTCTGATACGCGGAAACAGCCACTGGAATTGTGCTATATGAACAAAAACTAGGTGGTAAAATTAGATAGATTCAACAAAACCTGTCCTTGACGCAGCCAGGTCCTTCCTGCTACAATACAGGCACCCGCTGAACAAGACGGCGGGTGCGGCCCCCGATGGGCCAGAGGTCCGGGGCGCCGCAACAGGAACTGTATTGTATGCAAGGAGGTCTTTGCAATGCTGAGAGAAATTGAAATTAAGGATGAGGCCCAGGTGGAGAAGATCAACCGCTTGGCCTGCGAGACGCCCTATGAGGTGTGGCTGTTTACCAAGGACATGATGCTGGACGCCCGGTCCCTGCTGGGGCTGTTTGCCCTGGTGGGCAAGAAGGCCAGCGTGGTGGTGGAGGACGACGTCGCCCCCCGCGCCCTGGACCGCCTGGTAGCCAAGATGGCCTGATGGGCCGGAAAGAGAGGAAGCTGAGCTGGTGTATATGCTCCGCTATAAAAACACCTATCAGCAAAAGGTGACGCTGGCGCGGCGCATCGCTGTTTTTTTCAACAGTATGCTGCGCATTGCGCGGTAAAACGGCTCCCGGCTGTTCGTTTAGAACAGCCGGGAGTTTTTGTAAATTGAAAATGCGAATCAAGAATATTAACGCCTGCCGAAAGAGATCTTGCACAGCATCAAAAGGTGTGGTATAATCAAACATTAAGGAAATTTTGCCCGCCGGCGGAGCCGGACACACAGATGAAAAGGAGATTTCAACATGACGTACAAAGAGGAATTCATCACCTTCATGGTGCGCTCCGGCGTGCTGACCTTTGGGGACTTTACCACCAAGTCAGGGCGTAAGACCCCCTACTTTGTCAACACGGGCAACTATAAGACGGGGGCCCAGGCCGCCAAGCTGGGGGACTATTACGCCGCCTGCATCCAGGAGAACATGCCCGACGGGATCGACTGCCTCTTCGGCCCGGCCTACAAGGGCATCCCTCTGGCCGTCTCCGCCGCCGCCTCACTGTACCGCAAGTACGGCCGGGACCTGCCCTACTGCTTCAACCGCAAGGAAGCCAAGGACCACGGCGAGGGGGGCTCCATGGTGGGGCATCCGCCGAAGGACGGAGAGCGGGTGGCCATCATCGAGGATGTGGTCACCGCCGGCACCGCCGTGCGGGAGTCCATTGAGCTGTTCAAGCATGTGGCCAAGGTAGAGATGAAGGCCCTGTTTGTCTCGGTGGACCGGATGGAGCGGGGCACCCGGGATTGCTCCACTCTGGAGGAGCTGCGCCAGGACTACGGGATTCAGGTGTTCCCCATTGTCACCGTGCGGGAAGTGATTCAATTCCTCCACAATAACCCGGTGGACGGCAGGGTGCACATTGACGATGAGATGAAGGCTAAAATGGAGGACTATCTGGCTCAATACGGCACGCGGTGAGGAGGGAAGCTGCCATGTGCTTTGACAAGGTGGACTATTATTGTGAAAAGGCGCGGGAGGCTTACTGCCAGACGGAGGCCAAAGGCGGGGCCGCCCTCACAGAGGACGATGAGTATGAAATCACCCGTCGGGCGGGCAGCCACATTGGATTTTTCCTCACCTGGATTGTTCGGAGAGGCTTCGGAGGGGAAATCCACCGGGAGATTCCCGAAATTTTGGAGGGGGTGAAAGCCGGCAGGCTGCTGGGGGTGGACTTTTTCTTGCGGTACTGCGACGGCAAGTTCTGGGACGAGGACCTGTGCCCGGAGATTTTGCCCTTTGTAGTGCGATACTACGACGGAGGCCAGTATTGGAAGGATTACGTCCAGTGGGTGGTCGAGGTTTTGTGTGACCTGCCTCTGGAGTTTGTGGGCAGCTGGGAGGATTACCTTCAGTTTGAGCCCCTGCTGGACCAGGCCTATCAGGATTATCAAGACGACATGGAAGGCTGAGCGCAATTTGGAACGGCGAATTTAGAGGGGTGAACCGTCATGGCAGAGAAAAAGAAAGCCATCCACACCGGCCACCGCCAGCGGATGCGGGAGGAGTTCAGCGTCCGGGGCGTTGAGGGCTGGCCCGACCACCGGATACTGGAGTTTATTTTGTTCTATGCCATACCCAAGGGGGATGTAAACCCGCTGGCCCACGAGCTCATTGAGCGCTTTGGCTCCCTGTCCGGGGTGCTGGACGCCCTGCCCGATGAGCTGATGAAGGTGCCCGGAGTGGGGAATTACACAGTCACCCTGCTGAAGCTCTTCCCCGAAGTGGTGGGGCGGTATCTGGAGGAGCGCACCGAGCCGGGGCAAATCATCCACACGACAGCGGAGGCCGGACATGTTCTGGCCCCCTATTTTTACGGGGCGCGCAATGAGATGGTCTATGCCCTGTGTCTGGACAGCAAGGAGAAGGTGTTGGGAGTCCGGAAGATTTCAGAGGGGAATTATAACAACTCTGAGGTAACCGTCCGCAGGGTAGCGGAGGAGTGTCTGGCCCTTCAGGCCTCCTTCTGCTACCTGGCCCACAACCATGTGGGCAGTCCGGCCCTGCCCTCCCCAGAGGACATGAACGCCACCAACGTGGTCCGCTCCATTCTGGAGCCCCTGGGGATACATGTGCTGGACCACCTGGTGTTCCGGGACGGGGAGATGGTGTCCATTAAGGAGACGGCGGCCAGCGGAAGGACTGGCGGCTACAGTATGATCCATCTCAACCGGTGGAAAATTTAATGATTGCCCCCCTTGATGTGGAACATTAGTTCTGATATAATGAAGGGGCCTCCCCTTGACAAGGGGGCCTTTGGAGCGAAACAAAAGGCCGAGGTGACGAGCATGCCAAAATTTGAAGTAGTATCGGAATATACGCCCAGCGGCGACCAGCCGGAGGCCATCGCAGCCCTGTCCAAGGGCATTGAGATGGGCCTGGACGAGCAGACCCTGCTGGGCGTTACCGGCTCGGGCAAGACCTTCACCATGGCCAAGATCATCGAGCAGATCCAGCGGCCCACCCTGGTGCTGGCCCACAACAAGACCTTGGCCGCCCAGCTGTGCGCCGAGTTTAAAGAGTTTTTCCCCAACAACGCGGTGGAGTATTTCGTCAGCTACTACGACTACTACCAGCCCGAGGCCTATATCCCCCACACCGATACCTTTATCGAAAAAGACTCCTCCATCAACGAGGAGATCGACCGGCTGCGGCTGTCCGCCACCGCCTCCCTGCTGGAGCGGCGAGACGTGATTGTGGTGTCGTCGGTGTCCTGCATCTACGGCCTGGGCGAGCCGGACGACTACGGTAAAATGATGATCTCCCTCCGGGTGGGGGCCGCCCTGGAGCGGGATGAGCTTCTCAAGCGGCTGGTGTCCATCCGCTATGAGCGCAACGACATCGCCTTCGAGCGCAACATGTTCCGGGTCCGGGGAGACACGGTGGAGGTCTGGCCCGCCTATTGGAAGGACACCGCCATTCGGGTGGAATTTTTTGGGGACGAAATCGACCGCATCAGCGAGATCAACGTGGTGACAGGCTCTCCCATCCGGCGGCTGAACAACATCCCTGTCTGGCCCGCCAACCACTATGTCACCCCCAAGGAGAAGATGGATGCCGCCATCCAGGACATCTACAAGGAGATGGAGGAGCGGGTGGCCTTCTTCGAGGGGGAGGGCAAGCTGATCGAGGCCCAGCGCATCAAACAGCGCACCCTCTACGATATTGAGATGATGCAGGAGCTGGGCTACTGCTCCGGCATCGAGAACTACTCCCGGGTGATCGGGGGCCGGCCGGCGGGCTCCCCCCCCAATACCCTGCTGGACTACTTCCCAAAGGACTTCGTCCTGTTCATCGACGAGAGCCACGTTACCCTCCCCCAGGTCCGGGCCATGTACAACGGCGACCGGGCCCGGAAAACTACCCTGGTGGACTACGGCTTCCGCCTGCCCAGCGCCTTTGACAACCGGCCGCTGAAGTTCGAGGAATTTGAGAAGCGGGTCAACCAGGTGGTCTACGTCTCCGCCACCCCGGGGGAGTACGAGCGGGAGCGCTCCGGCCAGATTGTGGAGCAGGTCATCCGGCCCACCGGACTGCTGGACCCGCTGATTGAGGTGAGGCCGGTGGAGGGCCAGATCGACGACCTGATCGGCGAGATCAACACCCGCACCGCCGGTCATGAGCGGGTGCTGGTGACCACCCTCACCAAGCGGATGGCGGAGGACCTGACCACCTACCTTCAGGGGGCGGGCATCAAGGTGCGGTACATGCACCACGATATCGACGCCATGGAGCGGATGGAGATCATCCGGGACCTGCGGCTGGGCACCTTCCATGTGCTGGTGGGCATCAACCTCCTCCGGGAAGGCCTGGACCTGCCCGAGGTGTCGCTGGTGGCCATCCTGGACGCCGACAAGGAGGGCTTCCTCCGGTCGGAAACTTCCCTCATCCAGACCATCGGCCGGGCCGCCCGGAACGCGGAGGGCATGGTAGTGATGTACGCCGACACAGTTACCCCCTCCATGGCCCGGGCGATTGAGGAAACCGAGCGCCGTAGGGAGAAGCAGGACGCGTTCAACAAAAACCACGGCATTGTGCCCAAGACGGTCATCAAGTCTGTGCGCAATCTGCTGGACCTGGACGCCCAGGACGATGCCGACACTGCCGAGCGCCGGGGCGAGATTCAGGGCCTGACCAAGCAGCAGAAAATGGAGCGCATTGCCAAGCTGGAGAAGGAGATGCGGGAGGCCGCCAAGCTGCTGGAGTTCGAGCTGGCCGCCGCCCTGCGGGACCAGATCATCGAGCTGCGGGGAAAATAAAAGGAGGTGGCCGCTGTGGGCGGCCTGATCATTGTTGTGCTGTGGCCGCTGCTGCTGCCCATCGCCGTTTTGTACTTTTTTCATGTGGCGATGCCCCTGATTATGCCTATTGTGGCGGTGTGGAACCAGGCCGTTCTGATGGTGCTCCTTCTGGTCCGCTGGGTCTGGAAGCGTAGCGGCACCATGGACCGCGCCTATATTGATGGGAAGACCGGCTGCCGCCGGGTGCTCCTTTTGGTGCTGAAGTACGGGCTGACGGTCTTTATCCTGTGGGAGGCACTGATAGCCGTTCTGTGCGGGACCTATAAGCTCTGGTGGCCCCAGGTGCTGGAGATTCTAATAAAATGAAAGCGAAAGTGGGGAAGGACATGGCCAAACAAATAGAAAAGACCAACGTCATGCGGGTTTTGGAGCAGAAAAACATCCCCTACACCCCCCACGCCTACGACCCGGACGCGGGATTGGACGGGGTAAGCGTAGCCCGGCAGCTGGGACAGGACCCGGCACAGGTGTTCAAGACCCTGGTGGCCCGGGGGGCATCCGGAGGGCTGTACGTGTTCGACATCCCGGTTGGGGACAGCCTGGACCTGAAAAAGGCGGCCAAAGCGGTGGGTGAGAAGTCCATCGCCATGCTCCCCCAGAAGGAGCTGCTGCCCCTGACGGGCTACGTCCACGGGGGCTGCTCCCCGGTGGGGATGAAGAAGCAGTACCCCACCGTATTCGACGAGACGGCGGAGCTGTTTGGTACCATCTGCGTCTCCGCCGGGAAAATCGGCTTCCAGGTGGAGGCGGCCCCCGCCGCGCTGATGGAGCTGGTGGGAGCGTCCACAGCGGATTTGACGGTGGACTAGCTGTCTTGATCCTGGAACGGACTTAGTTCCCCGCCCAGAGACAGGCCGAAGTCCAGCCCCATGGCGAAGGCTTGCAGGGCTTCTTCCTTGCGGTCCTTTGGAATGGGATAGGTGCTGTTCAGAATTTCGTAGAGAAAATAAATGGTGCTGTCCATTGTGAGGCCTCCTTGAAGCGAGATTTTATCTCGTCATAGGATAATGATAACACGAGATAAAATCTCTGTCAATAGGGAGAAATAGAATTATGGAAATTAAGATGCCCCTTTTGGGCCAGCGGTTAAAATTACTTCGAAACGAAAAAGGTATGACCCAGCAGGATATGGCTGAATTATTGGGAAAAACCAGCCGACATTATCAGGATATGGAGGCTGGGAAAATCAATGTTCCGGGTTTGACATTGATAAAATTAGCGGACTTATTCCAGGTAAGCATTGACTACTTGGTGGGCCGCAGTGAAGACAGGAGGCGTTTTTGATGGCAAGCAATCCTGATTTTGTCAGCTACATCTGCGAACAGCTGGAGGGGCTGGGGGCGGTGCGCTCCCGGAAGATGTTCGGGGAGTATATGGTCTATCTCAACGACAAGCCGGTTATTATCATCTGTGACGACCGGCCCATGGTGAAGATGCTCCCCTGTCTGGCGGAGCTGCTTGAGGGCCGTCCCGCCGAGCCCCCCTACCAGGGGGCCAAGCCCTATTACCTTCTGGACCCGGACGACCGGGATACCCTGAGAGAGGCGGTCCGGCTGGCCGAGGAGGTCACCCCACTGCCCAAGAAGCGGCCGAAAAAGAAATTATAAGAGGAATTACACTATGAAAACAAGACTTTTCATGGCCCTATTGGCCGCTGTGCTCCTCCTGTCCGCCTGCGGTCCCAAGCCCGTCCCGGTGGACAGCGGCATCTCCTCCGGCCTGTCCTCCAGTCAGGAGGAGGCCTCCAGTCCGACGGTGGTACCGGCCTACTTCGGTTCCTGGGCGGTGACCGCCTGTCTGGGGACCGCCCCGGCCTGTGCCATGAGCCAGGAGGAGCTGGACGCCTGCATAGGGCTGACTGTGTCCTATGGAGAGGACAGCTTTACCGCCGAGGGAATCACCTGTGAGTTCCGGCCTGGAACGGCTTACGCGGAGGACGTCATCACAGCGGAGGCCTTTCAGGCCGCCTGCGGGCTGTCCCCGGAGGAATTGGGGGTGATGGCCTCCATGCTGCTCCACGTCACGGTGAACATTCAGGGGAACATCGGCCAGAATCGCCTGCTGGGCCGGGACTTCTTCGTGCTGGGCGGCGACAGTCTGCTCATTTACTGCGACGGTGCCTTCTTCCAGGCGGAGCGGACGGAATAGGGGGCAAACGCGATGGCCTTTATGGCGCTGTTCGGCTGGATTCTTCTGCCGCTGATTCCGATTGCCCTCATGCTCGTTGCCCTGGAGGCGGTTGTAGTCTGGGTGATGACCCATATTTTTCTTATCAATATCATTGCCGCCGTCCTGTTGGTGCTGAACCTGCTGATCCTTATTTTTTTGCTCCGAACGCAGGCCAGGCGGAAGCGGGAGGGTGTGAAAAAATACCGCTGGCTTCTGCCCATAGCCGCCCTGTGGGAGGGCTGGGTGGTGCTCCTGTGCGGCCTCTACCTGGTCATCCAGCCCCTGCGGTATATTCCCCTGGAAAAGCTCCCGGTGGACATCGGAAGAGATTACACTTACAGCCAGGAGCTGTTTTACGGGACTTGGACGGTCACGGCCTGCCAGGGCAAAACACCGGACTGCGCCCTGACTCAGGAGGAAATCGACCGGTGCGCCGGCTGGCAGATCACCTACAGCGCGGACCGCTTTGCCTCCCCCGACGGCGAATATCCCCTGGAGCCCTCCTACGCCTACCAGCGCGATGTCGTGGGAAAAGACGACGTTTCCTCCCGCTATGGGATAGAACTGGAGGAGCTGGGGATCTATAACCGGAGAAAGCTGGACTATGTCCATCTGTTTCTGCCGGAGGAGACATTTTGGGATACGCCTTTGGGCAAGGAGTACTACATCTGGAACCAGAATACCATTCTGATTTACCGCGGCGGCGTTTTTTTTCGGGCGGAACGAGAGATGGAAACTCCCTCTTGACATAAAAATTTCCTTCCGTTAGGCTGTAGGGGCGGATATCATCCACCCGTTATTTACAGTAAATCCGCAATTTCGCAGGCGGCTGACAGCCGCCCCTGCACCCATGATTGACCACACGCAAAGGAGAACAACTGCCATGCACACACACATCACTGTCAAGGGCGCGCGGGTGAACAACCTGAAAAACATCGACGTAAAAATCCCCCGGGACAAGCTGGTGGTCCTCACCGGGCTGTCCGGGTCGGGGAAGTCCTCCCTGGCCTTTGACACCATCTACGCCGAGGGCCAGCGGCGGTATGTGGAGTCGCTCAGCTCCTACGCCCGGATGTTCCTGGGCCAGATGGAGAAGCCCGACGTGGACTACATCGACGGCCTGTCCCCGGCCATCTCCATCGACCAGAAGACCACCTCCAAAAATCCCCGGTCCACCGTGGGCACCGTGACGGAGATCTACGACTACCTGCGCCTGCTCTGGGCCCGGGTGGGGACGCCCCACTGCCCCATCTGCGGCAAGGAGATCAAACAGCAGACCATCGACCAGATTATCGACCAGGTTCTGGCCTTGCCCGAGGCCACCCGCATCCAGGTGATGGCTCCGGTGATCCGGGGGAAGAAGGGGGAACACGCCAAAATCTTTGAGGACGCCCGGAAATCGGGCTACGTCCGGGTGCGGGCGGACGGCTCCCTCTACGACCTGTCCGAGGAGATCAAGCTGGACAAGAACAAAAAGCACCACATTGAAATTGTGGTGGACCGGCTGGTCATTCGGGAGGATATCACCCGGCGGCTCACCGACAGCGTAGAGGTGGCCTCCAACCTGGCGGGAGGATTGGTGGTGATTAACATTGTGGAGGAGGACCGGGACATCCTGTTCTCCCAGAACTACGCCTGCGAGGACTGCGGCGTGTCCATCGAGGAGCTGTCCCCCCGGATGTTCTCCTTCAACAACCCCTTCG
>JAAWLY010000039.1 GCA_022798155.1 Lawsonibacter sp.
TCGATGAACCGCTCCATCTGCTTTTTAAAGCAGTCGCAGTTGTGGCAGATGGTCTCCTCGGTCATCATGGAGCGCATGTCAGTGCGGCCGGAGGGGTCGCCGATCATGCCGGTCCCCCCGCCGATGAGGGCAATGGGCCGGTTGCCCGCCATCTGCAAGCGCTTCATCAGACAAAGGGCCATAAAGTGGCCCACGTGGAGGGAGTCAGCGGTGGGGTCGAAGCCGATGTAAAATACCGCCTTCCCCTCGTTGATCATCTTGGAAATTTCTTCCTCATTTGTCACCTGGGCAATCAGCCCCCGGGCCTTCAGTTCCTCATAACAGGTCATTGGTAATCTCTCCCTTATATTATATATTATTGATATTCCATTGCAGATTGACGGGCCAGGATCACGTTGTACAGCACCACACTGCCCACCACGACCATAGCGCCCACCAGAGCGATGGGGCCGATCATCTCGTGGTAGAATACCGCCACCAGGATGGGGTTGAGCACCGGCTCGATACCGGATACCAAGCTGGCGGTGACGGGCGGGGTGGTTTTCAGTCCCTCTACCATCAAAATATAGGCCAGTGCCACCTGGAATACCCCCAGCACCAGCAAAGCGGTCAGGGTGCCAGCGGAAAAATCCGTCTCGTATCCCAGAAAAGGCAGGCCCACCGCCGCGCTGATCACGTCCCCCCAGAACACCGAGGAAATGGGGTCGCTGTCGGGCATGTCGTTCATCATAAACACCCCGGCGTAGGATATCCCGGACAACAGCGCCAGGATATTGCCCAGCATCCCCCCTGCCGACAGGCTGTCGATGAAAAACAGCAGCACGCCCCCCAACACCAGCCCGCAGGTGATCAGGTCCAGCTTTTGGGGGCGCTTGCCAAAAAAGAGGACGGAGAACAGAATCACAAAGATGGGGGCGGTAAACTGGAGCACAATGGCGTTGGCGGCGGTGGTCAGCTTGTTGGCGATGGAAAAGAGGATGTTGGTGCCGCAGACGGCCAGCGCCCCCACCAGCACCCACAGATTCAGTTTGGGCTTGTGGCGGGTGGCCGCCAGATACAGGCCGATGACCACCAGAGCGATGGCGGTGCGGCCGCCGTTGATGGCCATGCCGCCCCAGGGGATCAGCTTGATGCACAGTCCCCCGATGCTGTACAGCACAGCGGCCAGAAACACGCACAGAGTTCCCCTTTGACGTGCTGACAAAACAATCACTTCCTTACAAAAAACCCTCCGCCCGAGCAATTCGGACAGAGGGCGTAATTTACGCGGTACCACCTCTGGTTCGTCCGTCCCTTGCGGGGCGGGCCTCGTGGAGCCTGAAGCTCCGGCGCGGTAACGGGCGCGGCCCGGCCTGTCCCCTACTGCGCTCAAGCGGTTCGGGCGGCTGCTCCAAGGGGTATTCACCACGGCGCTCCCCTCCCCTGTTCCACCAAACCAGAGGCTCTCTGTGGGGGAGATCGCCGGGCTACTTGTCCTTTTCCTCACAGTGGTCACACTCTACCACAGTTTTTCCCGCTTGTCAACCTGGATTTTAAGAAAACCACCGGTTTGGACCAAAGCACTCCGCTTTTTCAGCAATCAACTCCTTCAGCCTTGTTAAGCGTTCCTCCAGCCGCTTTCTCTTTTCCTCCATATCCTTCTGGTCATAATCCACAAAGGAGGCCCATTCCTCAAGGTTTTCGCTGATATCGTCATACAGATACCGGCAAAAGTCAATCATGCTGGTATGGGAAAGGTATTCGAACACCTTATCCTTATTCTCTTTGACGGGGCCGCTCCCCTCATGTTCATAGAAAATGTAGCAGTTCCAATAGCTTACAACGCATAGCATTCTTCCCGGTTCCAGGCTTCCATGGACGCAAAAGGGATTCAGCGTCTCCAGCCCGTGAATCGCTTGTTCCACCCACTCTACCCCAATGTCGTCAAGATAACTCAGCCCATATACAGACGTACCCTCCAGGCTGAAATCGGACCAGCCGAACTTGGGTCTTGTCAGCATTTCATCACCCTCCAAAGTGGGGAAATCACACGCATTCTCCCCTTGTGATCACATAGCAATAATCCACGACCGGTTCTTTCCATACCTCCAACTGGTCCAGCTCCTGTATATCTTCCGCTGTGAGGCCGCAAAGCGGAATTTCGATCTTCCTCAGCCTGTGGTCAAAGTCCATATCCTGCCAAACATGCCAAAACTCCACTTCATGAGTGGTTTTCAGATGACTTTTCAAATATTCTATGACTTTCTCCGCACGGCCCTGGGTGCAGCGCCACTCCAATACAGCGAAATATTCCTTCTCTGACTGGAGCTCCAGCACTTTTTCTACCGGGAGGATGGCGAAGCCGTCATCCGCGCTCCCGTCGTCCACCGTCCCACAATCGATATTGTAATGGACCGAAAAGTCCGGCGGGTAAGGACACTCCTCCAGGGGGGCGTCGGAGGCAAACAACAGCACAGAGCTCATCTCACACCTCCGCTTCGGCCGTAAATCAGCTCCACGAACTGCCCATACCGTTTTACCTCGTCCAGTTGGAACCGCATTTGGCCCTTCTTCTGGGTGAACAGCGGTATCCCCTCCCCCAGCAGGACGGGAGCGACCTGGACGATCAAATGGTCCACCATGTCCCGCTCCAGCAGCGGGGCCAGGATGGTGTTCCCGCCGATGATCCAGATGTTCTTGTCCGGCCCCAGGCCTGATACAAACTCCGCGACATCTCCCCCCACCGGGATGAATCCCTTTTGGGGCAGGCTGGCGCGTGGGTGAATACATAGTTATCCGTGGTGGGGTAGACGCTGGCGGCGTCCTCCAGCCGGGCGATCTCCTCAAAGGTCCGCCTGCCCATAATGGCAACGTCCATCCCCTGGTAGAAGCGGCCGTAGTCCGTCTCCTCCGAGCTGCCTGTCTCGTGGAGCCAGGACAGCCCGTGGTTTTTGTCGGCCAGATAGCCGTCCAGGGTGACGCAGCCGTAGAAAAATACGCTCATGATCCCTCCTTATCCTGGTGTAAAACAATAGTTTCCGGCAGGGGGAGCGTCAGTGTTTCCTCTCCCCAGGGCATTGTGACATGCAGTATATTTCCGTCCGTGATCTCGGAGACGTAAGAGGGGCCGTCTATCTCCTCCTCCCAGGCTTCGGACGGATAGACATGAAATTTATGCCTGCTGAGCGATTGGGATTTCACGTCCAAGATGTTGATTTCTCCATACTCGAAATAAGGAGCGTCCTCCTCATCTTGATAGGCGTCTTCTACATACCAGGGGCCAAAGCCGCCCAGCAGGGACTGAAAAAGGATCTTTTCGTCATCAGAAAAGAAATAGCTCGCCCCCTCGCCATAGAAGTATTCCGAGTCAAACAGCGGAACCAGGCGGCTGTCCTCGATTTGGAACAGGCTGAAGCCCTCTTCACTTTCTCCTGAGAAAAAGGAAAAAATCAAGTACCGCTCAGAGGGTGACAGCAGAAGCGTGCCGCCGCCATAACCTCCCGACGGGCAAGTAAAGGGATAGGCGCAAAGTGCCTCATGATCGGAGCAAATCGACAGCGAAATGTCCGCATCGTCTTGCAGGAGGATTTCCCGCCCGTCGTTCAGCGTGAGGTGTGTTCCTTCTTTCATCATTGCGTCCCCTTCAATCAGATCCTTGCCACGCCTGACCTGCGGGCGGCTTCGGCCACCGCCTTTGCCACGGCGGGCCCCACCCGGGGATCGAAGGCTTCGGGGATGATGTAGTCGTCCCGCAGCTCCTCGTCGGAGATGATTTCAGACAGAGCTTGGGCGGCGGCCAGCTTCATCTCCTCGTTGATATCGCTGGCCCGGACGTCCAGCGCACCCCGGAACACGCCGGGGAAAGCCAGCACGTTGTTGATCTGGTTGGGGTAGTCGCTGCGGCCGGTGGCCACCACCCGGGCCCCGCCCGCCTTGGCGTCCTCGGGGAAAATCTCCGGCGTGGGGTTGGCGCAGGCGAAGACAATGGCGTTCTGATTCATGGTGGACACCATCTCGGGGGTCACCAGATTGGGGGCGGACACACCGATGAACACGTCGGCCCCAGCCAGCAGGTCGGCCAGCGTCCCCTGGCGCCTGTCCCGGTTGGTCACTTTGGCGATCTCCCGCTGGGCCCAGTTCAGCTGATCGCACCCCTCATACACTGCGCCGAACTTGTCCACCAGGGTAATGTCCTGAAATCCGGCCAGCAGCAGGAGCTTGGTGATGGAGATGGCGGCGGAGCCGGCCCCGGAAAAGACCACCCGGACCTCCTCCTTCCGCTTCCCCACCACCCGAAGGGCGTTGGCCAGCCCGGCCAGGACGATAATGGCGGTGCCGTGCTGGTCGTCGTGGAAGACAGGGATGTCGCACATCTCTTTCAGCTTCCGCTCGATTTCGAAGCACCGGGGAGCAGCGATGTCCTCCAGGTTGATGCCCCCGAAGGAGCTGGAGATGTTATATACCGTCTGGACAAATTCGTCCACATCCTTGGTCTTGACGCACAGAGGGAAGGCGTCTACCCCGCCGAAGGTCTTGAACAACACGCACTTGCCCTCCATAACCGGCATACCGGCCTCAGGGCCGATGTCCCCCAGGCCCAGCACGGCGGTGCCGTCGGTGATGACGGCCACCAGATTGTGCCGCCGGGTCAGCTCGTAGCTCTTGTCGATATCCTTTTGAATTTCCAGGCAGGGCTGGGCCACCCCGGGGGTGTAGGCCAGCGACAGTGAATCCTTGTCGTTGGCAGGTACAGTGGCCACCACTTCAATCTTGCCCCTCCACTCGCCGTGCAGGCGCAGACTTTCCTTTGCGTAATCCATAGCGAACTCCCCTTATTATGATAATTCAGTATAGTTTTTGCTTCCCTTATTATACTAAAGTCTGGCAAAAATGCAATGGGGGCATTGATTTTTCTTCCGCCTTCTTGGTTCAATACCCATATTTTGGGGAATATGTTGACGCAGGAAATCTTTTCTGGTAGAATGGCGCTTAACTACCCTTAAATGTTAAAAAAATAGTACAAGGAGGAAATCATGGAAAAACATCAAAGAGGACAATGGGGGAGCAATCTTGGCTTCCTGATGGCTACCGTCGGCGCGGCTGTGGGACTTGGAAATATCTGGTCCTTCCCCTATCGTATGGGAGCTAACGGCGGCTTCCCCTTCCTGGTCATCTATTTAGCGCTGGCCATCCTGGTGGGCTTTACCATCATGCTGTGTGAGCTGTCCATTGGCCGCAAGGGCGGCGGCAGCGTGCTGCACAGCTATCAGCGGGTCACCGGTAAGACCGGCACCCTGCTGGGCTTTCTGGCGCTGCTCTCCCCCTTCCTGATCCTCAGCTTCTACACGGTGCTGGGCGCCTATTGCGTACAGTATGTGGGCCTCAACTTTGCAGAGCTGCTGGGCATCTTCAGCCTGTCCAGTGTCTCCGGGGCGGAGTCCTTCGGCACCATGCTCACCAACCAGCCCCTGGCCATCGGCTCCACCTTTTTCTTTATTGCCCTGTGCTTCCTGATTATCCGGGGCGGCATCAAGGACGGCATTGAGAAGTTCAACCGAGTGGGTATGCCCGCTCTGTTCATTATGCTGGTCATTGTTATCATCCGGGCTGTCACCCTGCCCGGCGCTATGGACGGCCTGAAGTTTATGTTTGCTCCCAATTTTGAGCCCATCAAAAACGACTTTATCGGCGTACTCTCCGCCGCCGGCGGCCAGATGTTCTTCTCCCTCTCCCTGGCCATGGGCATCACGGTTACCTACGGCTCCTATCTAAGCAAGAAGGAGAGCCTGGTAAAGAATTCCTTGCTGATTATCGTCTCCGACACCATCGTGGCGGTGCTGGCTGGTATGGCCGTCCTGCCCGCCGCCTTCGCCCTGGGCGGTGAGAACGCCCATCTCTCCGGGCCCAAGCTGCTGTTCATCACCCTGCAGGATGTGTTCAACTCCATGGGTCCCTTCGGCCCCATCTTCGGCATCCTGTTCTTCCTGTTTGTAGTGCTGGCCGCCGTCACCTCTGCCATTGCCCTGACTGAGGTGCTGGTCACCTTTGTCATTGACCAGCGGGTGGCCAAAGGCAAGCAGCCCAACCGAAACATGGTAGTTGCAGCTGTCTGCCTGGTGCTCTTCGCCGAGGCCGCCCTGGTGGCCGCCGACGGTCTGGGCTCCAACGGCCTGTGGATCCCCTTCCACGAGACCGGACGGAAGCTGGGCAGCACCTGGCTGGACTTTATGGACTTTATCTCTGAGGGCGTGGCTATGCCCCTGGGCGCGCTGATTATGTCCCTGGTCATCGGCTGGGTGGTCGGGCCCAAGGTCATTCAGGATGAGGTCAGCCTGGGGGGACAGCAAATGAGCAGCAGCCTTTATTCCTTCTTTAAGGTCTGCATCCGCTTTATTGCCCCCATCGCTATGGCGTTTATTCTCTACGGCCAGGTGAGAGATTTTATGGCCATCCCCACTGCTTAACCAAATGTGAACCGGCCAGCGCTCCACAGCGCTGGCCGGTTTTTATACCTTTTTATAAGCCTCCGCCTGCTCCAGAAGCTGGGCGGCACTCTGCTTCAGCACATCAGTGACGGCGGCCCCGCCAATAAGCCGGGCCAGCTCCTCTACCCTGCCCTCTTTCTCCAGTCGGACCACGTTGGTGAAGGTGCGCCCCTTCTTCTCCCCCTTCTCCACCGAGAAGTGGGTGTCCGCCATGGCGGCGATCTGGGGCAGATGGGTGACGCACAGCACTTGTTTGCGCCGGGCCACGTCGGCCATCTTCTCCGCCACCTTCTGGGCCGCCCGGCCGGACACGCCGGTGTCCACCTCGTCAAACACCAGGCTGCCGATGCCGTCGTCCTCAGCCAGCACATTTTTCAGGGCCAGCATGATCCGGGCCAGCTCGCCGCCCGAGGCCACCTTCTGAATGGGCTTGAGGGCCTCGCCCAGGTTGGCGGACATAAGAAACTGTACCTGGTCCATCCCTGTGTCGTCCATACCGTCCTGTCCAGGACTGGAGGCAAAGTCCACCACAAACTGCACCTTGGGCATGTCCAGCTGGCGCAGCTCATCCCGCACCCGCTTTTGCAGATCTTCAGCCGCTTTTTTCCGGGCCTTGGTCAGGGAGGTACCCCGCTTGACTGCCTCCCGCTTGGCTTTGTCCAGTTCCTTCTCCAGGCGCTGAACGGTGTCATCGGCGTCCTGAATCTGCTCCAGCTCCGCCCTGCATTTTTCCAGATAATCCAGCATGTCGGCCACTGTGGAACCATATTTCTTTTTCAAGCGATAGATCACGTCCAGCCGGCTCTCCAGCTGGTCCAGCTCCTCTGGGGAAAAATCGAAGTCGTCGGCAAAATCCCGCAGGATCTCCGCCGCGTCGTCAGCGGCACAGCGCAGGTTGGTAAGCTTCTCCCCCAGCTTCTCCATCTGGGGCCCCAACTTGGCCACCGAGCGGACCGCTCCCTCCGCCTCGCCAATCAGGTCGCAGGCCCCACGGCTGTCGTCACCGCCGGACAGGGCAAACAGTGCCTCCTGAACGGCCTCCATCAGTTTGCCTGAACTGCGCAGCAGGTTTTTCCGGGCGTCCAGCTCTTCGTCCTCGCCGGGGCGCAGCTCCGCCCGCTCCAGCTCCCGGATCTGATACTCCAAAGTGTCTACCCGGCGGATGCGCTCCGCTTCGTCCATCTCCAGCTCAGAAATATTCCGGCGCAGCTCCGCCATAAAGTGGTAAGACTGGCGGTATGCTTCCAGCAGCGCACCGGTTTTGCCAAAGCTGTCCAGATAGCCCAGGTGGCAATCCGGGTCCAGCAGCTGCTGGCCGTCGTGCTGGCCGTGGATGTTCAGCAACTGCCGCCCCAGTTCCCGGAGCTGGGCCACCGTCAGCGGCCGGCCGTTGACCCGGCACACATTGCGCCCGTCTCCCTGAATCTCGCGTTGGAGCATCAGTTCCTCCTCTCCTGATGGAAAACCGTTGTCCTCCAACCACTGTAAAGGCAAACTACCTGTAAACACTGCGTTGACCACTGATGACTTGGCCCCGGTCCGAATCAGCTCCCGGCTGGTTCGTTCCCCCAGGACGGCGCCGATGGCGTCAATCACAATGGATTTGCCTGCGCCTGTCTCGCCAGTGAGTACATTAAACCCCCTGTCAAAGCTGATGTCCGCCGACTCGATAATTGCAATATTCTCAATATGAAGCAATGAGAGCATAGCTGGTCCCTCCTTCTGGAAAAACTGCGTTTTCGCCCCGTTACCGAAGCAGCTTGTGTACCTCACCGCTGAACTGCTGCGCAGAGGCATTATCCCGCATAATCAGGATGCCGGTATCGTCCCCGGCCAGTGTGCCCATCATCCCCTCGATTTCCATGTTGTCCAGGGCGGAACAGGCGGCGGAAGCCAGGCCAGGCATAGTTCGAACCACCACAATGTTCTGGGCCACATCCACTGACACCACCCCTTCCTTAAAAATGTTGCGCAGCCGGGCGTCGGAGGTGGAGGAGCTCTTTCGGTCGGACTGCGCATAGCGGTAACCGCCGGAGCCGGTGAGTTCCTTTACCAACCGCAGCTCCTTAATGTCCCGGGAAATGGTGGCCTGGGTCGTGGCAAACCCTCTGATTTTCAGTTCCTCCAGAAGCTGCTCCTGGGTTTCTACATCCCGGGTCTGCACAATTTTCAAAATTTCATTCTGCCGCAGATTTTTCATGGCGTCAACCCTCCCAGTTTCTGATTGATAACCTGGTAAAAACTCCGGTCCGCAAGACGGAGCAGCTGTGTGCACCGTGCCCCGCGGCAGATTTCTACCCGGTCGCCCCCCGACAAGCGGAGGGCCTTTCCCCCGTCTACTGACAAGTATAAATACTTGCGGTTCCCTCTGGGGAGCTGAACTGTGACCACACGCTCCGGGGCCAGTACCATAGCCCTGGCCGCCAGCTGATGGGCACACACGGGGGTAACGATAATGCTTTTGGAGGTGGGCTCCACAATGGGCCCGCCCGCAGACATGGAATAGGCTGTGGAGCCAGTTGGGGTTGCCACAATAATGCCATCTCCTGTAATGGAAGTTACCTTTATACGGTCTGCAAACACCTCCATTTCAGCCACCCGGGCCATGGAGCCCTTGGAGATTACCGCGTCGTTGAGCGCCAAGTCCTGGCTGATTACCTTATCTCCCCGCAGGACCTTTACGTCCAGCATCATTCGTTCCTCAATTGAGTACATCCCGTGGGCTAGAGGCGCCAGCAATGGCAGTTCGCCCCGTTCTAACTCCGCCATAAACCCCACACTGCCCATATTTACACCGAGAATCGGCACATTGTGGAGGGTTGCATCCCGAGCTGCATGGAGAATTGTTCCATCACCGCCAAAACAAATCAGCAAATCGGCCTTAGGCAGCTCCTCCTCCAGCACGGATAGGGTTATCTTCCGGGGCAAATCCAGTCTGTCCCCCTTTTTAGGCTGGAAAGGCAGACACATAACGGTCTGAGCGCCTGCATGCTCTAAAATGCGCCTGGCCTCTTGGGCCGCACGGAGTCCTTTGTCCCGGTATGGGTTGGAGCTGAGTACAATTTTCACTGCGTTTCCCCCTTCCAAACGCTGTGGGACTGCTCCACCAGGGCGTTCAAATCGCCTCCGTAGGCGGGACTCTCCCCTGCCTGAAGATAACCCAGGTACTCGATGTTCCCCTCCGGGCCTTTAATCGGTGAAAAGGTAATATCCTTTACAGTAAAGCCGGCACAGGCAACATGATTCAGAAAATGTTCTAACACCTCCAGATGGATAGCCGGGTCCCGAATGACCCCCTTTTTGCCCACTTTGTCCTTTCCCGCCTCAAACTGAGGCTTGACCAAACATACCGCCTGACCCTCCTCCTTTATCAGGGGGCGCAGGGCGGGAAGGATCAGGCTCAGAGAGATGAAGGACACATCCACGGAGAAAAAATCCAGAGGGTCGGGGATTTGTTCCGCTGTGAGATAGCGGGCGTTGGTGCGCTCCATACATACAACTTGAGGGTGGGTGCGCAGCCGCCAGTCCAGTTGATTGTACCCCACATCCACCGCATACACCAGTCTGGCCCCGTTTTGCAGCATACAGTCGGTAAATCCGCCGGTGGATGCGCCGATATCGGCACAAATTTTGTCCTGCAGGTCAATGGGCCACAGCGTCATTGCCTTTTCCAGCTTCAGGCCTCCCCGGCTCACATAGCGAAGCGGCCTCTTCTCTCGCACCTCAATGGCGTCCGCCTCTGCTATGGAGGCCCCTGCCTTCAACTGCTTCTGGCCGTTGACATAGACCTCTCCGGCCATAATCAGGGCCTGAGCTTTCTGCCGGCTCTCTGCCAGCCCCAGCTCAGTCATCACCACGTCAAGACGCCGTTTTGCCACGGCCCAACACCTCCAGCGCTTTTTTCGCCAGTCCAGCCCCGTCCAGAGAGAAGTCCTGTTTGAGCTGGCCCGCAGCCCCATGGGCCACAAAGCCGTCGCCGCAGTTCACCAGGGCTGCCCTTGCGGGCAAGCCAGCCTTTTCCAGACAGGCAGCCAACCGCTGGCCGACTCCTCCACGGGCCCCCTGCTCTTCTGCAACCAGCAGCGCCCCTGTCTTGCGAACAGACAGCTCTACCAGGTCTGGGACAAGGGGTGTAAGTTGATTTAGCTTTACAATCTCCGCTCGGACCCCCTGGGCCTCTAACAGCTCGGCGGCCAGCAGCACCTCATTGATTTCAGTGCCGTACCCCACAAGAGTGATGTCCTCTCCCCAGCGCAAAATAACGGACGGGTCCTCCCCTCCGGTGCCGATATACTTGCCCTCTCCGCCTCGGGGATAGCGCACCACCACCGGGCCGTCTATGTGAAACAGGGCCCGTTCCAGCATGACCTCCAGTTCAGCAAAGCTGGCGGGGGCCAGTACCGTCATATTGGGGATGCTGTCCAAATAAGCCACATCAAAGAGACCGTGGTGGGTCTCGCCATCGTCCCCCACCAGTCCGGCCCGGTCCACCCCCAGCACTACATGAAGGTTATCAATGGCCACGTCGTGGAGCAGCATGTCATAGGCCCGTTGAAGAAAGGTGGAATATACTGCAAACACAGGAACGGCTCCCTGTTTGGCCATACCGGCCGCCATGGAGACGGCGCACCCCTCCGCGATTCCCACGTCAAAGAAGCGGTCGGGGAACTGTTTTGCGAACTGTTCCAGCCCTGTACCGCCGGTCATGGCGGCGGTGATGGCACATACCCGGCCGTCCTGTCCCGCCAGCCGGGTCAGAGTCCGGCCAAAGACAGCGGAGAAGTTTTCTCCGCCCGCCCGCTTGGGCCGCCCGGTTATGGGATCAAATGGGGCCACACCGTGGAAGGCGTCGGGGTTTTCCTCAGCAGGCGGAAAGCCTTTTCCCTTTACAGTCTTGACATGGAGCAGCACAGGCTCGTCCATGTCCCTGGCATAGCTTAAAATTTTAGTCAACAGTGGCAGATTGTGTCCGTCTACCGGTCCCAGATATCGAAACCCCATGTCCTCGAACATGCTGCAGGGCAGCAAAGACTGCTTCAGCGCCTGTTTCAGCCGGTGAATGACCCGGTAAGCGGCCCGGCCCAAAGCGGTGGCGTTCATGATGCGGCGGTAATGCTTTTTAAAGGTGAGGTACTGGGGTTTCATCCGCTGTTTGGCCAGATGGTCCGCCACCCCGCCCACATTGGGGGTGATGGACATACCGTTGTCGTTGAGAATAACCAAAATCTGCCGGCCGCAGTCCCCGGCGTTGGATAGCCCCTCGTAGGCCAGGCCGCCGGTGAGGGCGCCGTCGCCAATGAGGGCGATTACTTTGTAATCCTCCCCCAGCACGGCCCGGGCCCGGGCCATCCCCAGGGCCACCGCCACCGAGTTGGAGGCGTGGCCGGCGATAAAGGCGTCGTGGACGCTCTCCGCCGGCTTGGGAAAACCGGCGATGCCACCGTACTGCCGCAGGGTGGACATGGCCTCCCGGCGGCCGGTGAGCATCTTGTGGGTATAGCACTGGTGGCCCACGTCAAACACCAGCCGGTCCACCGAGGTGTCGAACACCCGGTGTAGGGCCACTGTCAGTTCAACCGCCCCTAGGTTAGAAGCCAAGTGTCCTCCTGTTTGGGACACCTCCTCCACCAGTTCCCGGCGCAGCTGGGCGCACAGGGCCTCCCCCTCCTGGTCGGTCAGGTGGGAGAGAATGGGTTCATATTCTTTTTTCGGGGAAGATGTTGTCAATTTGAGATGCCTCCCGGGTTTGGGTCATTTGGTCCGTTTTGCCAGGGTCTGAGCCAGCCAGATGTGAAACTCCGGAGCCTCAAAGCCGTTCAAAGCCTCGATCCCCTGGCTGGTCAGCTGATTCACCAGAGCGGCGCAGCTCTCCAGCCCCAAGGCGGTGACAAAGGTGCTCTTTTCGTTGGCCTGGTCAGAGCCCACAGGCTTGCCCAGCTCCGTCTGGTCGCTGATTATGTCCAGCATATCGTCCCGGACCTGGAAGGCCCGGCCCAGGGCCTGGGCATAGGTGCGCACTTTGGCACGCTGTCCGTCAGTCCCGCCGGCGGCAATACAGCCCAGCTCGGCGGCTGCGGAAATCAAGGCCCCTGTCTTTAAGCTCTGGAGCAGCTCCAGCTCCTCCCGGTTCAGGGCGCGGCCCTCCCCGGCCATGTCCAGGGCCTGTCCCCCCACCATTCCGACGGAGCCGGCGGCCCGTGACAGACACTCCACCGCCTTTACAATCCGGTCAGCAGGCAGTTGGGCCTTGGTCAGCTGCCCAAAGGCGGCGGTGAGCAGGGCGTCCCCCGCCAAAACGGCGGTGGCCTCCCCGTAGACCACATGGTTGGTGGGCCGGCCCCGACGCAGATCGTCGTTGTCCATGGCGGGCAGATCATCGTGAATCAGAGAATAGGTATGGACCATCTCCATAGCACAGGCAAAGGGCAGGGCGGTCTCGGGGTCACCGCCGCACATGCGGCAGGTCTCCAAGGTGAGTACCGGGCGGATGCGCTTGCCCCCAGCCAGCAGGGAGTACTCCATGGCCTCCTGCAAATCGGCGTGCCGGGGCTCTCCGGCGAAGGCTTTGGCCAGACAGTCTTCTACCATGGCCCGGTCCTGGGCCATTTGTTCTGTAAAGTTGTTTTCCATGTCATTCCTTGCCCTGGAAGGGCTCCTCCACAATTTCCCCGTCTTTTCCGGCGGTGAGCAGCGTCACTTTATGCTCCGCCTCATCCAGCTGCTTGGTACATTCCCGCAGCAGCTTGGCCCCCTCCTCAAAGAGGGTCATAGCTTGTTCCAGGGGGGCGTCTCCCCTCTCCAGCAAAGATACAATTTCTTCCAGTCGGGCCATGGAATCCTCAAAATTCAGCTTCTTTTTCGCAGCCATACCGTACTCCTTTTCTACAATACCCGGCAGTTCACACTGCCGTCCGTCAAGGTCAGCTTCAGCCTGTCACCGGAGGAGACATCCCCGGTGGAGACGATGGCCTTTCCGTCCTCCCGCTGGGCGATGGCATACCCCCGACCCAGCACTTTCAGGGGGCTGAGAGCATCCAGAGAGGCGGCCAGGGCGTTCAGACGCTCCCTCCGCTGCAAGACCATTCGCTTCCCGCCGCCAGGCAGAGCGGCGCACAGGGCGGACAACCGCTCCCGCTGGCCGGCGGCACTCTGCCGCAGTCCGTGGGCCAGGCGGCTGCTTTGATAGTCCAGCAGCAGCCGCTTCTCCCGAAAATAGAAGGCGGGGTCGGTCATGGGACGGCTGGCGGCTAGCCGTTCCAGCGCCGTCTGATACCGGGTCAGCTTGACGGCCACGCTGGCCTCCAGCCGCTCTTTGTCCCCCAGCAGGGACATATAAATGTCGTTCTGGTCGGGCACCGCCAGCTCGGCGGCGTTGGAGGGAGTAGACGCCCTCAAGTCGGCCACAAAGTCGGCAATGGTCACATCGGGCTCATGGCCCACCGCGGAGATGACGGGAATCTCAGAGGCGTAGATGGCCCGGGCCACGATTTCTTCGTTGAAGGCCCACAGGTCCTCCATAGAGCCGCCGCCCCGGCCGGTAATCAGCAGGTCGGCGGCGTCCTTCCAGTTGGCCCACTGGATGGCGGCGGCAATCTCCTGGGGGGCCTCCGCCCCCTGGACCCGCACGGGAATCACCTTGACCTCTGACAGGGGCCAGCGGGCCCCTAAAATCCGGATCATGTCCCGCACCGCCGCCCCGGCTGGGGAGGTAATCAGGGCAATCCGCTTGGGAAATTCCGGAATTTCCTGTTTGTGGGCTGGATCGAAAAGGCCCTCCCGGGCCAGCTTCTCCTTCAGCTGTTCAAAGGCCAGGGCCAGGTCCCCCACCCCCTCCGGGGTGAGCCGGGCGCAATACATCTGATACTGCCCGTCCCGGGGAAATACGGTGACCCGGCCGGCGGCGATCACCTGCATCCCGTTTTCCGGCCGGAAGCGCAGAGACTGGGCGTCGCTGCGGAACATGACGCACCGCAGGGCCCC
>JAAWLY010000040.1 GCA_022798155.1 Lawsonibacter sp.
TTTTTCAAACTTGTGATATCTTACAAAAACGTATACCTTTCTGCAAGGACAGTCCCAGGGCAAGGCGGCTGAAACCGCTGTGCAACCCGCGGGGCGGCGGAGAGAACATCTGCAGAAACCGCGTTTTTTCCGGCCCGGGACCCCAAAGATGAACGCCCAAGCAGAAGGGCGGCCCCTTTGGTCCCTATAAATGCAGAAACAATGCGGAGAAGGAGGTGCGAAAGGCATGAAGACCCCGCCGGACAGGACAGCCCTGCCGTAAGCCCCGGCGGCAGGGCGGGGAGCACGCGTGGGGCGCTTTTGGCAAACCATTGGAAACGATGGGACGCAAAGCTACGGAACTGTCGCGCTGGGACACTCCCAGCGCTATGTCCGCCGGGTTGCAATTTAGCAAACCGTGGGAAACTGCGGGACGCAAAGCTAATAGGGGGCTAAATCGCCGTTCCCCCCTGCAAAATGGGGAAAACCGCTGTCAGGCGGCCACACGACGACGACATGCCAGCCCGGCCGCCGGATACTTTGCATCCGAATCTGCAAAGAAAGGAAGTACAAACTATGAAGAAAAAAACTTTGAAGCGCGCCCTCGCACTGGCCCTCTCTATGGTCATGTGTGTCGGGATGCTCCAGGTCACCGCTTTTGCTGAGGAAAGCGATGTGACTACTGAGACTGAGTCCGGTGTCACCGATACCGGTGTTGAGGTCGAGGTGGAGAAATCTGAGCCTGTGGAAAATGAGGACGGCTCCACTACTGAGAGCTGGACTGCCTCCGGCGAGGATGAGAATGGTGTCACGGTCGAAATCGATGGATCCACTACGACCAAAGACACCCCGGCCGAGACCGACGATGACGGCAATGTCACCGAGCCTGGCAAGACCGAGACCACTGAGCGCGTCGACGTCACCCTGACCGAGAAGGGCGAGGAGCATGTGCAGACATCCACCGACGATCCTGTTTCCGCTCCGACGGAGAAGGAAGACATGGCGACAGCCGGTCAGTCTAGTACCAGTGTCGAGCTCAAGGGCTCCGGAACAAATGGCGGTGTCACGGTTTCCGCTGATATCGGCAATGGTCACGAAAATAATACCCGTGAGGACCACAAAGAAGTGACCATTGACTATGACGCCATCAAAGACCAGGTGGAAGGTTTGAAGCCTGACACCTCTGACTGGGGCGACCGCAAAACCGATGACAACGGCAAGGCCTACTGGGAGCAGAAGGGTTCCGCCGACAACGAGGTCATCCGGAAGACCATTGAGGAGATCACGGACACTAACGGCAACGTGATCGGCTACAAGACGATTACGGAGACCATCCAGACCACAAAGGGAACGGAGTACGTTGAGACCGGTAAGACGGAATCTGTCGATTCCGAGGGTCTTGACCCTGTGGAGATGGAAGGTGCTGCTCAGCCGGGCAATATTCCTACCGAGGCCCCCGCTCTTCCTGAGAAACCCCAAATTGGTGATACTGTCGGCGACGAGACTGTCAAAGATGTGACTGAAAACGAGGATGGCTACACTGTCACCTACGAGAAAGTCACCGGCGATCCCGTCAGCACTCCCCGCGTAGATGCGGAGGGCAAGCCCGTGCTGGACGAGGACGGACAGCAGATCGTGGACCTCGTGTATCCCACCGAGACCCGGACCGAAACCTTTAAGCGTGAGGAGTTCCAGGAAACTCACCAGGTTAAGGTGGAAGAGGAGCGGAAGGATACCGTCGTTGTCAACACCGTGGTTGATGTGAACAAAGTGAACATCGACAATGCCACTCTCAGGCTGGACCTGAAAATGGACGGCCCTGTGGAGGACAACAGTGAGCTTACAGACCCAGATGGAAATGCCCTTCCCGACTATTTTGATCCGGCCGAGGTGGAAGGGTTACAAGACTATCTGGATAAGAACACGATCGGTGTAAATTTCCTTGAAGGAGCCATGGTTACAGTTGAACAGAAACGCGTTGGCAGCAACGACTACGAAGCAAGTGCAACGATTAAGTTGAATCTCAACAAGAGCCAGCTGAACGATAGTTTTGTGCTGTCGGTAAATGGAGTCAATTACTATGTTCCCAGCGAGGCTGCCCGTGCGGACAGCAAGAATGTCCTTGAATTTGACGAAAACGGCAATGTCAAGAATATTGTGGTGAATGGTGTTACGACCGGCGCGATCAGCTTGCAGCTGACCGGCAAGCAGGAGTTCCGCTTTACTGGTGAGGACATTGGCATGGGTAGTGGAGAGGGTAGCTGTACAATTGCTTCTCCGCCGCTGGACAATCGCGTTGACCTGTCCGCCAAAATTCATGTCACCATCACCGAGATCAAGGGCGACCTTATGTACGAGCAGTTCAAAAAGGAAGAGACCAAAGAAGAGACCAAGACCTTCGAGCGGACTGACACTGTCACTGAGAATAAGTCTTCTCTGACCACTGTCATCGCTGACGCGGTAGCGGGGACGAAGGAGGATACGACTACCCAGGAGCCTCCCACTCCGGTCACGCCTCCCACTGGCGGCGATGATCCCACGCCTCCCACCGGCGGCGATGACGGCGACGACACCCCGCCCGTGGTTGACGTGCCCGACACCGACGTGCCTCTGGTAGAGGAGCCTGTGATCGACGTGCCCGATGAGGAGGTACCTCTGGTGGACGTGCCCGACGAGGACGTGCCTCTGGTAGACGTGCCCGACGAGGACGTGCCTCTGGTGGAGGAGCCTGTGGTAGAAATCCCGGATGAGGAGGTACCCCTGGCCGAGGAGGTGGTCATCTTAGATGGTGACGTACCCCTGGCGGATGTCCCCAAGACCGGCGATATCTCCTCCCTGTGGTATCTGGCCACCCTGCTGTCCGCCTGCGGCCTGGCCGTTCTGACCCTGCGCAAAAAGGAAGGCTAAACCGCTGTCAAGCCGGACACAAATCTCAAACCAAGCGAAGAGCCGGGGTCCCGCCGGGACCCCGGGCTCTTTTGAAAGAGGGGAAAACTTATGAGAGAAAAACGTCCGCGCCGGTACGCGGCGCTCTTGGTCCTCGCCCTGGTCCTGACAGGGCTGCTGTGCGCCTGCGGCGGCGGAGAAAAGGACATCACCGCCTTTCAGGAGAAGGCGGAGCTGCTGCGGGGAGAGGCTCTGGCCGACTGGGTCCGCCTGGAGCTGGGGGACGCCCCCGCCGGGTCGGCGGGGCATGTGGTCTTCCTCTCCGTCTGCGACGGCACCAGGTGCGCCAGCGTCTTTCAGGGCACCGGCGGGACCCTGGACGAGGCCTGGGACGGCGCAGTCACCAACGCCGGCGAGGCACTGAAAAAAAGCGGACTGGCCCCCAAATGGCTCAAGGCTGACCTGGTTTACCTCTCCGGGGAGTTTTCTGCCCAGGAGCTGGAGGATGCCCTGGATTTCTCTGAGGCGGGGTTTCTCTACTATGGAGCGGCCTTTGACACCAAGTTCGAGACCGCCCTTCTGGAGGCGGAGCTCAACGCCAACCGCATCTATGACTACGAAAACAGCGGCATTGACCTGGACGCTCTGAACGGCTACCTGAAACAGGCCGGCCGGACACCGCTCAAGGCCCTGCCGGATACATACAGGCTCTTCCGCACGGCGGGTTGGATCTGCTGCGAGGACAACGCCGTTCTGCGGGTGAGCGCCAGCGGCCTGGACTACGGCCGCCGCATCGTGGAGGACGTGACTCCCGACACGATAGTCCCCCTGATCGGCAGCGCTGCCGCCTGGTTGTCCGCCCAGGCGGACCAGAACGGCGCCCTGGACAGCGACCCCGCCCTCCACGCCCAGGCCCTTTCCGCCCTGCTCCAGGCATACCGCCTCTCCCCCAGCCAAGCGCTGAAGGAGTGTGCCAGCAAAGCCGCCGAATACCTGACCCGTCAGGTGGTCTTCGACGACAGCGGCCGGGCCTTCCTCCGCGGAGAGGGAGAGTTTACCCTGGAGGGCGGCGCCTCCGCCCTCAGCGCCCTGGAGGAGTATATGGCGCTCTTCCAGACCGATCAGTATCTGGACCTCTGCCAGGCTTTGGGAGCGGGTATCCTCACCATGCAGGACCCCTCCAACGGCTCCTTTGTCCATACCTTGGACCCTCAATTTGCGCCCCGGGACGCATTCCGCTCCGCCGGATGGGACGGCGCCGCCCTGTACGCTCTGTGCGGCCTCTATGGGCTCACCGATGAGGATGCGTGGCTGGACGCGGTCCAATCTGCTGCCGGATACATTATTGCCGCCGATTATGCCAAATATGGCGACTCCCGTGTGGCCATAGGGATGGACAGGCTGACGGAGTATGTCCCCGCAAACGCGGATTATTACGCCTTTGCTCTGGAGAACGGCCAGAAAAATCTGGAGGGGATTGCCAGCCTGGACACCTCCTCTCCCGCCGGCCTGGAGCTGCTTATGGCTTCCTACCGGACCTACGACCGCATGACCGGCTATGGAGGCTCCGCAGAGGGATTTCATCTGAACCTGCTGCTGAACGCGATCCGCACACGGGTCCAGCGTCAGTTGGACGGCTTTTTCTTTCCGGAATATGCCATGTATATGGCCGAGCCTCAGGCTGTCTTGGGCGCCTTTATGACCCGTGAGGAAGGCTTTGCCATCCGCAAAGAGGTGCTCTGCCGCCATATCAGCGGATATGCGCTGTATTGCGGCAGTTATGAGCAGCTGCTTGCCGACGGCCTGAATGATGGGACAAATTAAGGGGGATGTGCTTATGAAGCCGTATGCGCGCAGAAATAAAAGGTTGTACCGTTTGACGGTCCTGATTTTGTCGCTGGTCCTGGTGGCCGGCGGAGGCTATCTTGCGTGGAAACATATGGATTACCAAAAGGGCGCGGCGGATTACGCGGAGGCGGTGGAAACTGCCGCCGTCCCCCGGCTGGAGGCGGTCCCTGTACCGGAGCGGGGGAAGGCGGCTGCCCCGGACCCCAACCTCGGCCTGTTGGCAGAGGTGGACCTGGACAGCTTGCGGGAGGTCAACAAGGATGTGCTGGGCTGGATCGTCATCCCGGATACGGTCCTGTCCTACCCGCTGGTACAGTACGAGGATAACCAGTATTACTTAAACCATACCTGGCAGGACAAACGCAGCTCGGTGGGGGCTATCTTCATGGAGTGTAAATGCGCTCCTGATTTCAGTGACTTCAACACCATCATCTACGGCCACCGGATGAACAATGAATCTATGTTTGGAGTTCTGCACAACTATAAAGAGGAGGATTTTTGGCGGGACCACCCCACTGTCTACGTGGTGACGGACGGCGGCGTCCAGGTATACGATATCTACGCCGCCTTTGAGGTGGGCATCCGGGAGATCATCTACCACTTGGACGTCAAGGAGAGGGATCAGAAGCAGGAATTCATTGACTTTGGCCTGGAGCACTCCGTCATCAGCACAGGGATCGTCCCCGCCGCAGAGGGCCAGATGCTGACCCTGTCCACCTGTACCGACCAGGGCCACGCTACCCGGTGGGTGGTTCAGGCGGTTTTACGGGAGGCAAAAGAAAGCTGAGAGCTCCCTTATCCGTCTGCAAATATCTGCCAAGTGTCTACCGCTGCAATTTTTGGATATAGAGATGGGCAAAACCCATAGGACAAAGAGCGCATTTAGAGCGTGTGCTGGAAGGATATGCGGCAGACAAAAAAGCACACGATAAACAGGCAGTCCAAAATAGAGGAGGACATTGGGGATGTTTTGAAAGGGATGAGGATACCATTTGCAGGCATCAAAAGCCTGAGGCAGCCGCCTCAGGCTTTTTTTGTCGATAACTTTCCTGTCCTGGCGATTGCATTTCCCCTCCGCGTCCGCTAAAATAGAGGGTGCGTGCCTGTCCCCAAGACAGCGTGCAATTTTTACAAAGTGAGGTACCCTATGAATCAGAAAGAGGTCAACGAGCTTCGCCGGCGGTGGCGGCCGGAGAAAAACGCCGTCAGCCGCATTTATGGCTGTTTTGTCAACGCCAACCGGGAGATCGTCTCCGAGCTGGACGAATCCCTGGGCCCTATGCCCCAGGAGGAAGCGGAGGGATACCTGGGCCTGTTGAAAAAAACCTTGTCCGGAACCATGGGCAAGCATCTCATCGACATCGTCTTTTCCACCCAGCAGGTGATGGACAGTGAGGAGCACCGCCTGCTCTCCAGTCTGCGCGCCTGCAAGCTGGAAGACCGGCAAGTCAGGCAGGCCTTCTATCAGAAAGTGATTCAAAGCCTGGACATGGAAGGGGAGAATTATCTGCTCCTGCTGGCCTGTGATACATACGACGTCCCCCACCACGGGAAGGACGGCGAGGTCCAGGACGACGCCTCCGAGGAGGTGTTCACCTACCTTCTGTGCTGTGCCTGTCCGCTGAAAATCGGCAAGCCGCAGCTGAACTACTACCCCGGCGACAACGAGTTCCACTGCGCCGTCAGCCAGACCGTCGCTCCGCCGGAGCTGGGTTTCCTCTTCCCCGCCTTCGACGGCCGGACGGCCAACATCTACAACGCCCTGTTCTACGCCCGAAAGCCGGAGCAGCTCCACCAGGAGTTTATCGACGGGGTGTTCCACACCGAGCCGCCTATGTCGGCAGCAGAGCAGAAGGAGACCTTCCAGTCCGCCCTGGCGGAGGCCCTGGAGGACTCCTTCAGCGTAGGGGTGGTCCAGGCGGTCCATGAGCAGCTCACCGACCGGATCGCCCGGCATAAGGAGAGCAAGGACCCGGAGCCGCTGGCCCTGACGGCCCGTGAGGTGGGCAGCATCCTCCAGGACTGCGGCATCGACCAGGAGAAGGTGGAGGGCTTCCAGCAGCGGTGTGATGAACAATTCGGGGCGGGAGCCGCCCTCACCCCGGCCAACCTCATCGACGCCAGCCGGTTCCAGCTAAAAACCGCTCAGGCCACAGTATCCGTTCCCCCGGAGAACAGCTACCTGGTAGAAACCCGGATTATCGACGGACGGAAGTACATTCTGGTCCCCGCCGAGGAGGATGTGGCTGTCAACGGTCTCACCGTCCGGTTTGCCACGGAGCAGGACAGCTGAAACATAAAAGGACCTGTGGCCAGCACAGGTCCTTTTTGTATGTGTTTACAGGAGCAGCGATATGAGAGGGATGGTGACAATACACAGCAGGCTGGACAAAAAGATAGTCCGGGAGGCCAGCTGAACACAGCCGCCGTACTCCTCCCCCATCAGGGCGGAGGCGGCAAGGGAGGGCATGGACAGATTGAGCAGCGTGGCCGCCATAACCATGCTGTCCAGTCCCGGTATGCAGCACATCACCGCCCAGGCCAGCAGCGGGAACAGGAGCAGCCGTACCCCGGAGGCGGTAAAAGCGTCTCGGTCCCGAACCACATCGGCCATGCTGCCCTGGGACAGATTGATGCCAATAATAATCATAGACAGGGGGGTCGTCACGTTGGACAGATGCCGCACCGGCGTTAGAATGGCCTCGGGAACCGGGAGCTGGGTAACATACAGCACCACCCCAATCATGGTTGCCAGATTGATCACGCTGAAAATGGCCTTCTTCCAGGAGATGGCCGGGGCGGAACCCTCCGCCGCCACGTCCATACACACCATTTTGGCCCCCACGCTGTACACCACCAGGTTGAAGGGGATGGCCAGAATCACCGTCAGCGCCAGGCCTTCCTCCCCCAGAACGGCCAGAGCCACCGGGAAGCCCATAAACCCGTTGTTGCAGTAAGTTGCACAGCAGGACCACATCCCCCGCCGCCCCTGGGGCACCCGGAACAGCCGGCTTAGCCCCAGCGACAGGGCGCTGAACAGCCCAAAAAGGGCTGTGCCCACCGCCAGTATGGTCAGTCCCTGCCGGACAAAGGCCGGGTCGAAGGGCCGGATCATAGAGGACACAATGGTGGCCGGCACGGTAATTTTCATCAGCAGGGCGCTCATGGGTTTGGCAGCCTGGGCGGGCAAAATTCCCAGCCGCACCGCTAAAAATCCCACGCCGATCAGCAAAAACAGCCCCACCAGGTTGGAAAACAGGACCGCTATGTCCATACGCTCCTCCTCCCGAGGCATACCGCCGGCGGAGATTCCACCGGCGGGCCTGGTACGATAGTCTCTCAGCGGTTTTTAAAGGAAGTGACCTTCTCCTTGTTGACAAAGGCCTTCATAGCGTCCTTCTGGTCCTCGGTGGAGAAGCACAGACCGAAGGCCTCCGCCTCGAAGGCGGCTCCGGTGGCCATGTCGGTCTGCATCCCACGGCGGATGGCCGCCTTGGACTGGCGCACGGCCACCTGGGCGTTGGCGGCGATGGCGTTAGCCAGCTCGACGGCCTTGTCCATCAGCTCCTCGGCGGGGTAGACGTGGCTGACCAGGCCGATGCGCTCTGCCTCCTCCGCCTTGATGGTCTTGGCGGTGAGGATCAGTTCCATGGCGTTGGACACCCCCACGATCCGGGCCAGGCGCTGGGTGCCGCCGAAGCCGGGGGTGATGCCCAGGCCCACCTCGGGCTGGCCGAACTTGGCCTTCTCGCTGGCCAGACGAATGTCGCAGGCCATGGACAGCTCGCAGCCGCCCCCCAGGGCAAAGCCGTTGACGGCGGCGATGGTGGGCTTGGTCAGGTTCTCCAGCTTCAGGAACACCCCGTTGCCGTAAGCGCCGAAGGCCTTGCCCTCCACGGCGGTAAAGCCTGACATCTGGCCGATATCCGCCCCGGCCACAAAGGACCGGCCCGCCCCGGTGACAATGACCACCAGAATTTCAGGGTCGGCCTCCACCTGGTCCAGGGTAGCGTTCAGGTCCTCCAGTACCTGCTTGTCCAAGGCGTTCAGCGCCTCGGGGCGGTTCATGGTGACGATGCCCACAGGGCCCTTCTTCTCTAAGGTTACAAACATAGGAAAATTCCTCCTTATTTTTAAGTGGTGGTCCCATTATAGCGGATATTTCAGGAAAGGGCAAGGGAAAACAATGAAATAGGGGAACATGGTAAAAGCTTCTGTCCTAACCCTGGTCCCTCCCGAATAGATTGTCAGGAGGGGGGATTGTCTTGTCTGAAAAAATGCTGTCCGCCGGAAAGGGCGCGCTGTTTCTCACGACGCTGAGCGCCGTCTCTCAAGTGCTGGGCTTTTTCTACCGGGTGATTTTATCCCGGCTGGTGGGGGCGGAGGTGATGGGGCTGTATCAGCTGGTGATGCCGGTGAACTCTGTGATTATGTCCCTCACCGCCGTGGGGCTGGTGTCGGCCACCTCCAACCTCACCTCCCAGCACCTGGCCCTGGGCAACCGCAAGGCGGCCGACCAGACCATCTCCACCTGTCTGAAACTCTTTTTCCTGCTGCTCCTGCCGGTGGGGGCGGTGGTGATTTTGGGCTCAGACGCCATCTCGGTCTATCTGCTGGGGGACGCCCGCACCCAGCTGGGGCTGATTCTTCTGATTCCCTGCGTGGCCCTCACCGGGATTGAAAACTGCCACAAGCATTACTTCTACGGCTCCGGGATTGTCCGGCCCCCTGCCATCGTGGAGCTGCTGGAGCAGTTTGTGCGCACTTTCGCGGTCATCGCCCTGCTGATCCTCTTCCTGCCCCAGTACCCCGAGCGGGTGGTGGGCCTCATCGTGGCGGGAATGGTAATCTGCGAGGTGTTCTCCTCCTGCACTCTGGTATTTCTCTACCGCCGCCGTCGGGGCCCCCTCACCGGCCGGGGGGAGGAGGGACGGGTTCGCCGGCGCCGGATTCTCTCTATCGCCCTGCCGGTGGGGCTGAACGCCCTGCTGGGCAATCTGCTCAGCGCCGCCAACTCCGCCCTCATCCCCCAGAAGCTGGTGGAGGGGGGGATGGACCGCTCCGCCGCCGTGTCCCAGTTCGGGGTGGTGTGCGGGATGACCATGCCCATGCTCTCTCTGCCCATCGTCTTTTTGGGCGCGCTGAACCTGGTGCTGATGCCCCGATTGTCCCGAGCCCAGGCCCTGAACCGGCCGGCGGAGGCCCGGCGGCTGGTCTCCCAGGCCGTCTCGGCGGTGTCGCTGCTCACCCTGCCCTGTATGGCTCTGATGGTGGTGGTGGGGCCCGACCTGGGGCGGGCCATGTTTCACCAGATGGGGGTGGGGGAGTATCTCATGCCGCTGGCCTGTGTTATGGCTATGAGCTGCGGCACCTCGGTACTGGCCTGCTCTCTCAACGGAGTAGGGCGGCAGCGGGCGGTGGCCGCCATCTCTCTGCTGGGGGGCGCGGTACAGCTGACTTTTACTTTGGCCCTGGTGCCGCTGTCCGGAGTGGGGATGGCCGGCTACGTGGCTGGAGCGGTGGCCTCTACCGCTCTGGAGCTGGGGCTGTGCCTGTGGCAGATTGTCCGGGCCACCGGGCTGCAGGTGCGCCCCTTCCAGTGGCTGGCCGCCCCCGGCCTGGCCTCCCTGCTGGCCGGGCTGGTAGGCAATCTGCTGTTCCGCTTTCTGAAGGACTCCGGCCTTGCTCCCGTCCCCGCCGGGCTGGCCACCCTGGCCTTCGCCCTGGTGCTCTACCTGGCTGCCCTCCAGGCCCAGGGCGTCCGGGCCCGGGAGGTGCTGCGGCTGGACTGGTAACAAATACAGCCCCGTCCGGTTGGACGGGGCTGCTTCCTGTCAGGCGTTTTCCGCGCCGGACACATTATTTTTCATCGGCGCAACCTCTTCTTTATAGACCTGAGAGAGGAACAGGCAGCACAGGATAACGGCGAATACCTCAGCTACCGGGAAGGCCCACCAGATCGCGTGGAGCCCGCCCACCCGGGACAACACAAAGGACACCGGCAACAGGACCACCAGCTGGCGGATGACAGACACTGTCAGCGACAGCACCCCGTGGCCCAGCGCCTGGAACACCGACATGCTGACCACGCTGACCCCGGCCACCAGGAAGTGGACGGAGATGATCCGCAGGGCCGGTACGCCGATGGCCAGCAGATCACCGGCGTCCTCCCCTTCGGCCTCAAACAGACCGATAAACACATCGGGAAACAGCTGGAACAGGGCAAAGCCCACCACCATAATGCCAACGGCGTAGCCAATGGCCAGCTTGACAGTTTTGAGAATACGATCCGGCTTTTGGGCCCCGTAGTTATAGGCCACAATGGGTACCATACCGTTGTTCATGCCGAACACGGGCATAAAGACGAAGGATTGCAGCTTGAAGTAGATACCAAACACCGCGGTGGCGGTGGAGGTGAACGCGATGAGAATCTGGTTCATTCCGAAAACCATCACCGAGCCGATAGACTGCATGATGATGGAGGGCAGGCCCACGCTGTAGATGCCGCTGACAATCTCTTTGCGGGGCTTCAGGCCCTTCCAGGACATTTGAATCTCCGGGTTATGGGTCAGGGACAGGTACAGGCCCACCAGTCCGCCGATGATCTGCCCGGCAACAGTGGCCACGGCGGCCCCCGCCACTTCCAGCCGGGGGAAGCCGAACAGGCCGAAAATCAGGATGGGGTCCAGAATAATGTTGATGACCGAGCCCACCCCCTGAATCACCATAGCGTATACGGTCCGGCCGGTGGCCTGGACCAGCCGCTCACAGGTAACGGACAGGAAAATGCCCATGCTGCACCCGGCGACGATGGTCAGGTAATCGGTACCGTAGTCCACAATGCCGGGGATGTCGGTCTGGATGATGTAATAGGTCCGGGCCAGGGCCAGGCCCAAAAAGGTGAACACCAGGCCGCTGATAATCTCCAGCAGCAGGCCGTTCATGGCGGTGTGGTTGGCCCGCTCAAAGTCCTTCTGGCCCAGACTGCGGGACAGCAGGGCGTTGATGCCCACGCCGGTGCCCACTGCCACGGCGATCATCAGGTTCTGAACCGGGAAGGCCAGGGACACCGCGTTCAGGGCGTCCTCGCTCAGCTTGGAGACAAAGTAGCTGTCCACCACGTTGTAGCAGGCCTGGATCAGCATGGACGCAATCATGGGCAGGGCCATGTTCAGCAGCAGCTTGTTCTCGGGCATGATGCCCATTTTGTTCTCTTGCGCAGGCTGTGACACTTCAAAATTCCTCCTTTTTAGCCTCTTTTCGTTCAAGAGACCATTATAGAGGAATCAAATTTTTATGTCAATGGCAGTTTGTACAGTTTTTCTCCCTCAAAGAGCAAAAGCGCGGCGTTTTTCCGCCGCGCTTCTCTTTGTTCTATTAAGAATCGAAATCCATCTGCGTCAGCTTCAGCCGCTCCAGCAGCCGGTTCAGGTTGTCCTCCAAATTCATCAGAATCTGCTGCTTCAGCTCCTCCGACTTGTAGGTCCAGTTGTCCCGCCGGTCCTCATAGCAGTTTTTCACCAGCTGGGACCAACTGATGGCGGTGTTCTCCCCCACGCCGATCATGGCGTTGACCCGGATGGGGTTGTCCCGGAACAGATGGCCGTACTGGCCCTCGGTCCGCTGAACCATCTCATTTTGAATTTGTCTGATTGCATCCCATCCGCCGCCACCATCCAAATCCAGATTTATCATCTCCCAGATCATCCCGCACCGGTCCGCCAGCGTCCCGCCGCTGTACTTCTCGTTGAGCTTGTCCATAATCTCATCGTCGGAGAGGCCCTCGTAGCCAAAGGTGTACCGTTTCCACTCTTTTCTCCCCTCCGGATCACTGGCAGGAGGACGGTCAGGCTCTCTGCCCTCTGTTGCCTCCGTCCAATGGCGGTCGTACTCGCTCCTGACCTTTTCATAAATGGAGTTTTCCCCCGCGCAGAGATAGAAACCGCCCATCATTGCGCCCAAGTTGGGAAAGGCGTCCATAAAACGATTGCGGATCAGGAGGGAGATATCCTTATAACTCATGCTGCTGTAGTCTGTGCTTTCATGGAGCTTTTGCAGCTCATCCAGCCGCCGCTGGTAGCTCAGGCCGGACAGGGAAACGGTGTCCTGGGCCTGGGGGGCCATCCGGGCCTGCTGGAGCTGGGCGGTGAAGTTGGACTGGCCGGTCGGGCGGACGGCTGCCGCCCCAAAGCTTTGCCGGGCGCTTGTTACCGGGTTGACCATGGAATGTTCTCCTCTTTATGCCGATCTCCTTATCGCAAAGATTTGATGTCCCTATCGAACAATATATCGGCATACATTTGGGAAAATTAACCTAGGGCTTGTTTGAAAAATGTCAACATGCCCAAACGTCGGCTCTTTTTCCGCCATGCTTTGCCAATTTTCCTTGAAACACATCCAGTATTCCTGCGTCAAATTGGCTTCGTCTGGCGAAAAAATTCCTCGCCGTTGGGCACATTTCCATTTTTCAAACCGCGCCTAATCGTCTATGGATTTTTTGCCCAAATCGCATTGACTTCTCCCCCGCGATTCAGTATGATAAGGAACATACCGATTTTCACACAAAGGAGAAACCGACTATGCTCACCCTGGAATCCTT
Source organism: Lawsonibacter sp. (assembly GCA_022798155.1). Lineage (GTDB taxonomy): Bacteria > Bacillota > Clostridia > Oscillospirales > Oscillospiraceae > Lawsonibacter. Next base: position 13,313 of record JAAWLY010000040.1, read on the forward strand.
CAAGGCCGCCCGCAGCGTTTTGCAGGGCGTTCTGCGGCCCACGCCGCTGATCCACTCCCCCTACCTGTCCAAAAACTGCGGAAACTCCGTCTATCTCAAACCGGAGAACATGCAGGCCACCGGGGCCTACAAGCTCCGGGGGGCCTACTATAAAATCAGCACCCTCTCCCAGGAGGAGAAGGACCGGGGGCTGGTGACCGCCTCGGCGGGCAACCACGCCCAGGGGGTGGCCTACGCCGCCCAAGCCGCCGGAGTGGCGGCCACCATCGTCATGCCCACCACCACCCCCCTGGTGAAGGTGAACAACACCAAAGACTACGGGGCCAAGGTGGTTCTCCACGGCGAGGTCTTCGACGACGCCGCCGAGCTGGCCGCCAAGCTGGCTGAAGAGGAGGGGCTGACCTATGTCCACCCCTTCAACGACCTGACCCTGGCCACCGGCCAGGGCACCATCGCCTATGAGATTTTCCAGGACCTGCCCGACGTGGAGGCCATTCTGGTGCCCATCGGGGGGGGCGGGCTGGCCGCGGGCGTGTCCACCCTGGCCAAGCTGCTCAACCCCAACGTAGAGGTCATCGGCGTGGAGCCCACCGGCGCCGCCTCTATGCACGCCAGCCTGGAGGCCGGCCATGTGGTCACCATCCCCTCCGCTTCCACCATCGCTGACGGCGTGGCGGTAAAGACCCCTGGCGACTTGGTCTTCCCTTATGTACAGAAAAATGTGGACCGGATCATTACCATTGACGACAGCGAGCTGGTGGAGGCCTTCCTGGACATTATGGAGCGGCATAAGATGGTGGTGGAAAACGCCGGCCTGCTGCCGGTGGCCGCCCTGCGCCACCTGGGGTACGAGGGCAAAAATGTGGTGTGCGTGCTGTCCGGAGGCAATATGGACGTTATCACCATGTCCTCTCTGGTCCAGCACGGCCTGATTCAGCGGGGACGCATCTTCACCTTTGCTGTCCAGCTCCCCGACCGGCCCGGCTCCCTGCTGGCGGTGGCCCAGATTCTGGCCGACAACAACGGCAATGTCATCAAGCTGGAGCACAACCAGTTTGTCAACAT